>NZ_SJUQ01000001.1:0-250113 GCF_004337045.1 Exiguobacterium sp. SH5S4 | reverse complement strand
TACAATAGTGAACGCAAGCAATGGAACCTAAAAAAAATGACTCCGGAGCAATACCGGAGCCATCTGATCGCCGCATAAAAGACGACGCACTTTTTATTAAACTGTCCGAAAAACAGGGCTCAGTTCAAAGCAGACTAGACTTTTTTTCAAGTTAGGACGTTCAAGACGGAGCGGACCGAGTCAGCCGAGCGCTTGAGCGCGGCTTGTTCTTCATCCGTCAGGTCAAGTTCGAGCACACGCTCGATCCCGTTCGCACCGAGAACCGTCGGCACGCCAAGATAGAGGTCACGGAAGCCATACTCTCCATCAAGATACGTGATGGCCGGTAGAATGCGGCGTTGATCTTTTAAAATCGCTTCCACCATCTCGACGATGGCCGCGGCCGGCGCGTAGTATGCCGAACCGTTGCCAAGGAGTTGGACGATCTCACCGCCGCCTTTACGCGTTCTCGCGACGATCGCGTCGATGCGTTCACTCGGCAACAACTTCTCGAGCGGGATGCCTCCTGCGTACGAATAGCGGATGAGCGGCACCATGTCGTCGCCGTGACCGCCGAGGACGAACCCGGACACGTCTTTCACGGAGACGTTCAACTCCGAAGCGACGAACGTCCGGAACCGCGCCGTGTCGAGCACGCCGGACTGGCCGATAACGCGCTCTTTCGGGAAGCCCGACTCTTTGAACACCGTATACGTCATCGCATCGACCGGGTTCGTTAAGACGATCAAGATCGCATCAGGCGAATACTTGACAATCTCTTTCGTGACCGACCGCATGACGCTAGCGTTCGTCGTGACGAGGTCGTCCCGGCTCATGCCCGGCTTGCGGGCGATACCGGCCGTGATGACGACGATGTCCGAATCAGCCGTGTCGGCGTAATCCGACGTCCCGGTGATCAACGAATCAAATCCTTGAATCGGCGCCGTTTCTTGCATATCGAGCGCTTTTCCTTTCGTCGGGTTCTCAAACTCTGGCATGTCGAGAAGGACGACGTCTCCTAACTCTTTTTGAGCCAAGTATAGTGCCGTCGTGGCCCCTGTGAATCCGCTACCGATAACAGAAATCTTGTTGCGACGAATCATTGTGCTCTCCCCCTTGGTTTAGTCCAAACTGAGTGCTACTTACATGTTTTTGATCAGTTCATCCGCAAACTCTGAACATTTCACTTCTGTCGCGCCATCCATGAGACGGGCAAAGTCGTATGTGACGACTTTCGATGCGATCGTATTCTCCATCGAACGAACGATGAGGTCAGCCGCTTCGTTCCAGTTCATGTGACGGAGCATCATCTCACCTGACAAGATGACAGATGACGGGTTGACTTTGTCAAGACCGGCATACTTCGGTGCCGTACCATGTGTCGCTTCGAAGATGGCATGTCCTGTCACGTAGTTGATGTTCGCACCTGGTGCGATCCCGATTCCGCCGACTTGGGCAGCGAGCGCGTCCGAGATGTAGTCACCGTTCAAGTTCATCGTCGCGACGACGTCGAACTCACGCGGACGAGTCAAGATTTGTTGGAGGAAGATATCAGCGATTGAATCTTTCACGATGATCTTGCCTTCCGCTTCCGCTTTCGATTGCGCTTCGTTCGCAGCAGCTTCGCCTGACTCTTCTTTGATGCGGTCGTACTGGGCCCATGTGAACACTTTGTCGCCGTACTCTTCTTCTGCGAGTTCATACCCCCAGTTTTTGAAGGCGCCTTCTGTGAACTTCATGATGTTTCCTTTATGGACGAGCGTGAGCGATTTACGGTTGTTCGCAATCGCGTATTCGAGCGATGCCCGAACGAGACGTTTCGTTCCTTCTGACGAGATCGGCTTGATGCCGATACCCGATGTTTCTGGGAAACGGATCTTGTTGACGTTCATCTCTTCTTTCAAGAACGTGATCAACTTCTTCACTTCGTCGCTGCCTGAAGCGTATTCGATCCCTGCATAAATATCTTCTGTGTTCTCACGGAAAATGACCATGTCTGTGTCTTCAGGACGTTTGACCGGTGACGGGACGCCAGTGAAGTAACGGACAGGACGCAAGCACGTGTACAAGTCGAGTTCTTGACGGAGCGCCACGTTGAGTGAACGGATTCCACCGCCGACCGGTGTCGTGAGCGGTCCTTTGATGGCAATCAAATATTCACGGATTTCGTCGAGCGTCTCGTTAGGAAGCCACTCACCCGTTTGGTTGAACGCCTTCTCGCCAGCGAACACTTCTTTCCATTCGATCTTCTTCTCGCCGCCGTATGCTTTCTCGACAGCTGCATCAAAGACGCGAACTGCAGCGTTCCAGATATCTGGGCCTGTTCCATCTCCGATGATGAATGGAATCGTTGGTACGTTTGGTACGTTGAGTGCACCGTTTTCTACTGTAATCTTTTGACCTTGTGTTGACATATGAATCCCCCTAAGTACATTTATGTAGGCCGACGCGAGCGCCGACCTACGTTATCTGTTAGTTTACCAAAGTTTATGTCTAAATTGTGACGTAATCTTCGAACGATGCGTCAATTAACGCTCGTTTACCGGTACGTATGAACGGTTCGTTTCGCCTACGTACTCGGCACGCGGACGAATGAGACGGTTGTCGGCGTATTGCTCGAGGATGTGTGCGATCCAGCCTGACATCCGCGAGACCGCGAAGATCGGCGTGAATAGCTCTTCGTCAAGACCGAGCGCATAGTACGTCGAAGCCGAGTAGAAGTCGACGTTCGGTTTGAGCCCTTTTTCAGTCTCGACGAGGTGATCGATCTTCTCAGACATCTCGTACCAATGTGGCTCGTTGATTTGAGCCGTCAGTTGGCGACTCATCTCTTTCAAGTGTTTCGCACGCGGATCGCCGTCCTTATAAACACGGTGACCGAAGCCCATGATCTTCTCACGGCGTTCGAACTTGCCGCGCACGTAGTCTTCGACTTTGTCGACCGAACCGATTTCGTGAAGCATCTTCATGACCGCCTCGTTGGCGCCACCGTGAAGTGGACCTTTGAGTGCGCCCATCGCTGCCGTCACACCAGAATACATATCTGAGAGCGTCGCTACGCAGACACGGGCCGTGAACGTCGAAGCGTTCAACTCATGATCGGCGTGAAGAATGAGCGCCTTGTCGATTGAAGTCTCGGCGACTTCATTCGGCTCTTCTCCGTTCAACATGTATAAGAAATTGGCTGCATACGACAAGCCTTGCTTCGGTGCAATCGGCTGTTCGCCTTTACGTAATCGCGCGAAAGCAGTCACGATCGTCGCGATTTGTGCTTGAAGCCGAATCGCTTTACGCATGTTTGCCTCTTCACTCATATCCTCAGCCTCTTCATCGTACAACGCGAGTTGAGATAGTGCCGTGCGAATCGTGGCCATCGCGTTCGCAGACTTTGGTGCCCGCTCGAGTGTCGCGATGACGTCTTCTGGCAACTTCGCTTCTTGAACGAGCGCTTCTGAGAGTTTCGTTAATTCATCTGCCTTCGGAAGGCGGTCGTTCCATAATAGAAAGACGACTTCTTCGAACGTGGCATGGTCTGCCAAGTCATCGATTGTGTATCCTCCATAAGTCAATTGTCCGTCAATGATCGAACTGACTTTTGAGGCTGCCGCCACAATTCCTTCTAACCCTTTAGTTGTTGACATTCATAACTCCCCCTCAGTCTTTGAAAGTAGTCGACCGCATCATACAGTCTGTTTGCAGGGAATAAGGGTGGGGGTTCGATAAATCTCCCCAGCACGTATCGAGTTCGCGCCACCCTGTCCTCCGTCTAGTATAAACAATTTACTGAAAAAAAGAAATGTAAGCGTATCCAGACGTGAAAAAATGTCAAACCCACTTCTCGATAAGGTTATATCCCCCTAAAATGAGCGCGGCAATCCCGGCACCAATCAGTGGTCCGACCGGAACGCCTTTCATGAATCCGACCGCGAGAATGGTGCCGGCGAGCAAGGCCGTCGTCACGACCGGATCGACACGCATCAATTGCACGCCCTGGGCGGCGGCGAGGGCAACAAAGATACCGGACGAAAAGGCAATGATGCCGACCGGTCCTTTAATACTATTCCACAATTCTCTAAAACCTATGTCTCCGGTCGCGATTGGGACGAGGACGGCGATCGTGATGATCGTCACACCCCAATGAATCCCTTTTGCGGCGAGCGTCGGGAACAACTGGTCTCCGAAGCCGATCGCTTTAATGATTAAGAGTACGCTGCTTGCGATAATGATGGACTGATTATGAGCAATCACCCCGATCAAGACGAGTAATAGCAGAAATAAATAAGCACCCATGGTTCATCCCTCTTTCTGAATGGAAAAAGAACCGACCTCATGAGAAGGTCGGTTCGATTGTCATTCGATTACGCGTTATAAATTTTTCCAGTAAGCGGGTCGATCGAGATCATCTGTCCGTCACGGAACGTAGACGTTGCAGATTCAACACCGACGATAACCGGTTTACGGAGCGATGGTCCGACGATGCCGGCATGGCTCGTCAATCCGCCGTCTTCCGTGATGATGCCGGCTGCTTTTTCGATCGCTGGCATCATTTCTTTATCAGTGAACGGTGCGACGAGGATCATGCCGTCTTTTGCTTTCGCGTTCGCTTCGTCCGCATTGTTCGCAACGACGACTTCTCCGACGAGGCCGCGCTCACCGATGCCGCGTCCGTTTGCAAGAGCGTGTCCGACGATGTGAATTTTCATCATGTTCGTCGTACCAGAAGTCGCTGCCGGAATACCTGCTGAGATGACGACGAGGTCGCCGTCTGTGACGAGTCCAGCGTGACGAGCTGCTTCAGATGCTTGAACCAACATCTCATCCGTGTTGTTCGGCATTGTAGCAGCAACGATCGGGTATACGCCCCAAACGAGGTTCAACTGACGAGCGACGCGCTCTGATTCAGTCACCGCGATAATGTTTGCTTCCGGACGATATTTCGCTGTACGGGCAGCCGTGTAACCTGATTGTGTTGGCGTCAAGATCGCTTTCGCGTTCAAGTTGATTGCCGTATGGGCAACCGCTTGTGAGATCGCATCCGTTACCGTATGCTCACTGCGTTTTTGACGATCTTTGAGCAAGTTTTTGTAGTCAAGCATACGCTCTGTACGAACAGCAATCGCTGCTTGCATTTGAACTGACTCGATTGGGTAGTCCCCTGCAGCCGTCTCACCTGAGAGCATGACCGCATCCGTACCATCGAGGATGGCGTTGGCAACGTCAGACGCTTCCGCACGTGTCGGGCGCGGGTTGCGTTGCATCGAGTCAAGCATTTGTGTCGCTGTGATGACCGGCTTACCGAGGTCGTTACACTTCTTGATCAATTCTTTTTGTACCGGTGTGACTTCTTCAGTCGGGATCTCGATACCGAGGTCACCACGCGCAACCATCAAACCGTCAGAGATAGACAAGATCTCGTCGATGTTATCGACACCTTCTTGGTTTTCAATTTTCGGGTAAATCTTGATGTGCGACGCATCGTGCTTCTCGAGAAGTTGACGAATGGCGACGACGTCAGACGCACGACGTACGAATGAAGCCGCGATCACGTCGATATCTTGCGAGATACCGAACTCGATGTCCGCGATATCTTTGTCTGTTAAGGCAGGAAGGTTAACCTTGACGTTCGGCAAGTTGACACCTTTCTTCGTCTTGATGACGCCTTCGTTTTCAATGATGCAACGAAGATCGCGGTTCGGAAGTTTTTCGACGACACGGAGACCGATGAGTCCGTCATCGAGCATGATGCTAGAACCGACTTCGACGTCATCGAACAATCCTTCGTACGTGACCGAGAAACGGTCTTTCGTTCCGACGATTTCTTCTGTTGAGACGATTGTCACTTCTTTCCCTTTTTCAAGGAGTGCCTTTCCGTCTGCGAACGTATGCGTCCGAATTTCAGGACCTTTCGTATCGAGAAGGACTGTCACGATTTTGCCTGCGACGCGTGATGCTTCACGGATGTCGCGGATACGTGCTCCGTGCTCTTCGTAGTCACCGTGTGAGAAATTAAGGCGAGCCACGTTCATTCCAGCTTCAATCATTTCTGGGAGAAGCTTCTCTGAAGCTGGTCCGATCGTACATACAATTTTCGTTCTACGCATAAATAAAAACCTCCTAGGGGATGTATTACATTTACACACAGAAAACGGGGGGTCGATTGACCTGATCCCGTCTCTGTGGAGTTCACTGTCACTCGTTAAATCGAAAGTTGGTTCGACAGGTCGATCAACTTCATGTCAAGCGTATGCTTGTTATGGTCGAGCGCCTCGTCGATATCGAGGTCCATCATTTTACCGCCACGGATTCCAACGACCCGTCCAGCTTTGCCTTCTAACAGGATTTCAACGGCGTAAGCGCCCATCCGGCTAGCAAGCACGCGATCGGCGGCAGTTGGTGAACCACCACGTTGGATATGTCCAAGGATCGTGACACGTGTTTCCGAGTTTGTCTGCTCAGCAATGAGCTTACCAATCTCTTCGGCACTGCCAGCTCCTTCAGCAACGACGACAATCGAGTGTTTCTTGCCGCGGGCAACACCATGGTTGATCCGCTCCACAATCGCACTCAAGTCTTCAGGACGTTCTGGGACGAGGATCGACTCCGCTCCACCGGCAAGACCGGCGTAAAGAGCGATGTCACCCGCGTCGCGACCCATCACTTCAATGACATACGTACGTTCATGTGAAGAAGCCGTGTCACGAATCTTGTCGATCGCATCGAGCGCCGTGTTGAGCGCTGTGTCAAATCCGATCGTCGTGTCCGTTCCCGGAATATCGTTGTCGATCGTACCAGGTAGTCCGATTGTCGGGAAACCGAGATCCGTCAACTTCTGAGCTCCACGGTAAGAACCGTCTCCGCCTACGACAACGAGCGCATCGATGTTGTATTTCTTCAACTGTTTGACCGCTTTAGCCCGGCCTTCTTCAGTTCTAAACTCTGGGCAACGGGCAGAACGTAAGAACGTTCCTCCGCGTTGAATGATATCGCCGACTGAACCTAGGTTCAATTCAACGAGATCGCCTTCAATCAAACCTTGATAGCCGTTATACACGCCGTACACTTCTAGACCTTCAAAAATTGCTTTTCGGGTCACTGCACGGACTGCAGCGTTCATTCCGGGGGCGTCTCCCCCACTTGTCAATACCGCAATTCGTCTTAAATTCACGTCACTCACCTCTTATGTGTTTTAACGAAATCTGAAATAAAAATACCATGTCTGACCTTTGTTTTACAACACAAGTATGTGAAAAAAATGCATGGGGTACCGTCGGAAGCAGTCATTTCGTGAGTCGTTTAACGTGAGCCTCAAGCGGTTGTTACCGTTTTCACGAACCAAATGTGCCAATTTGATGATATTTGGCAGCGCGCCCTTGCAGCAACTCATCACGCGAGCGTTTCACCAACTCACTGACGTGTTGTATTAATACAGGCTTCAAGAGCGAAGACTGTAGTGACACATCGATGTGAGCTCCACCAAACACTTCCGTCACAATCTCATCGACAATCCCTAAATCGAGCAAATCTTGTGCTGTAATCTTCATCGTTTCAGCGGCCCGTTCCGCCAGCTTCGCATCTTTCCAAAGCAGTGCTGCCGCACCTTCTGGCGAGATGACCGAGTACGTGCTGTTCTCGAGCATGAGCAGCCGGTCGCATACACCGATGCCGAGCGCTCCTCCAGAACCGCCCTCGCCGATGACGACAGAAACAATCGGGACTTTTAACGTCGCCATCTCAAACAAGTTGCGTGCGATCGCCTCACTTTGTCCGCGTTCTTCGGCCGCCTTACCCGGGTAAGCACCTTTCGTGTCAATGAACGTGATGACCGGCCGGTTGAATTTCTCGGCCTGCTTCATGAACCGTAACGCTTTGCGATACCCTTCCGGATGAGGCATGCCAAAGTTTCGCAACATGTTCTCTTTCGTATTGCGGCCGCGTTGATGGCCGATGATTGTCACCGGGACACCGTCGAGCGTGGCAATCCCCGCGACGATCGCCGCATCATCATATCCGTGGCGGTCGCCATGCAGTTCAATAAAATCCGGGAACAGCTGATCGATATAGTCGAGCGTCGTCGGCCGTTTCGGGTTCCGTGCCAATTGCACGCGATCCCACGGTTTCATATTCCCATAATTGTCTTTTTCTAATCGGTGGAGCTTCGTCTCGAGATGGCGGATCTCCCGGGATAGGTCGATCCCTTTCGTTTCCGCCATCTCGCGCAACTTTACGAGTTGTTCGTTCAATTCTTTCGTTGAGTCAAACATGGTGTGCCCCCCCGTCATGTAAATCGATGATGTTCTTTAAGAACGAACGCATCTGTTCACGATGAACGACGGCATCGAGTTGACCAGCCTCTAGCAAGAACTCAGCAGTTTGGAAGTTGTCTGGTAATTTTTCACGAATCGTCTGTTCAATGATTCGCCGTCCGGCGAAGCCGATCAACGCACCCGGTTCGGCGACGTTCAAGTCACCGAGCATGGCAAAACTAGCCGAGACGCCCCCTGTCGTCGGATGGGTCAAGTAGGCGATATACAGCAATCCGGCCTCGTCATGTTGCTTGAGCGCGATGGACGTATTCGCCATCTGCATGAGGCTGACCATCCCTTCTTGCATGCGCGCACCGCCTGAAGCGGTGAACAACACGACAGGTAACCGTTCCGCGGTCGCAGTCCGAACGGCTGAAGCGATTGCTTCCCCGACATAAGCCCCCATCGACCCCATCCGGAAGCGCGCGTCCATGACACAGATGACGGCGTGACGGCCAGAGATCATTCCGCGGCCGCAGACAATCGCCTCTTCAATCCCAGTTCGTTCCCTGTCTTTTTTTAATTTTTCTTCATAATCTGGAAAATCGAGCGGATTTTCTTTCACGCGCGGTCCAGCAAATTTCACGAATGAGTTCTCATCAGTGAGCAATCGAATCCGCTCATCTGCACTGAGCGGGAAATGGTAGCCACAATCGCACACTTTATGGTGTTCGTTCAATTGTTTCGTATAATGCATATATTTACAGGATGGACATTTCGTCATCAATCCTTGTGGTGCGTCAATTTTCGGTTCTCGTTGACGCAACGGCATGTATCGTTTTGGTTTCTTGAAAAAAGCAGTCATCGCTTCCCCCTCGTTCATTCCGGCATCCTCACCTTGCGCCACATCTCCAATAATTGTGTTCGTTCTTCGATCGTATACAGTTCACCTGCGTCCGTCCCGTCATAAAATCGGTTCACTTCACTCCAAATTCGAATGAAGAGCTCATTGCCTAGGCCTAGAATCAGCTGTTGTCGGAACTCGCGGTCATTCGCTAAGTTCACTTCGAGCAGCTTGACCCGCTCCGGTGTCGGCTCGACTTCAGAGAACGCCAGGCGCTCAAGCAACCGCAACACGTCGACGATGTCGGACGCTTTCGTCTGTTTCGTGACGATAAACTCAGACAAGATCTCGATGTAGCGGTGCCGATCTTGCTCGCACAAAAACGTCCCGCCCCCGTGACGCGTCTCCACGATCCCAAGAAAGCTGAGGGCCCGAAGCGCCTCTCGGACCGAAGCGCGGCTGATTGAAAGCGTCTCGGCAAGTTCACGTTCGGATGGAAGACGGTCGCCCGGCGCGAGCGATGCCTGAACGATCAACGATCTAATTTTAGAAATGTTTTCGTGAAATGAGGATGCGTATTTTCCATGCATCTGACCGTTCAACTCCTTTTCGGATGGCATTTTCTTTAAAGTGGTCAGACCAATCAAACAGATTATACCACTTTTTATGACTTGGTACTAGTTCCCGTGCTGGACGTTTTTGAATCGACCCGCTTTAAGACGACGTCCGCTTCCCCGAACCGGTTCTTCAAAGCGGTCATGAAGGATTCCGTCGGATTGACCGAGTAAGCAGACGCCAGTTGCTTCACCTCTTTTGAGTCAGAGAAGCGACAAATTACCGGGACGTCCCCACTTGCTGTATGAAGGAGTTCTTCGAGCTCGGCGAACGATTCACGGCGAAGTCGGACGAACAACGCTTGACCGTTTAACGGCCGTACCCGCTCCACGACGAGTTGAATCCGCCCGTCCCGTTCGTTTGGATGAACCTCGAGCAACAGGACGTTCCCGACATAGAGCGAACGTGCGTAGTTTGCGAACACGCGCGGGAAGATGACGACCTCATCTTGCGAGACCCCGTCATCGACCATGGCGACACCCATCTCCTCGTTTTTCTTCGTCTTAAACGTCCGGATCGCATCGACGTAAACGACGATAAACCCTCTGTCGCCGCGCAACACTTCCTCGATTGTGGCCGTGTCCACTTGAAGGGGTGCCACCGTCGTCAAAGGTGAGTGGACGATCCACGTCCCGAGCGCCTCGCGTTCTTCCTCCGACCAATTCGGTTCCGGCATCTCGGTCCGTTTCAAACCGAGGGCCGACAGTTCATCCGGGAGCAAATGTGTCCCCGTCTCTTCCCGCAAGCGTTCCACAGCCCGGAAAGCTTGGCTCCGCTCCCCGTGGTACATACGGTCTAACGCCCCGGAACCGAGCAGACGGCGCAATTTCAACTGATCTTTCGTTCCCCAGTCCATCAGCTCCACGAGTCGTTTCACATCGGTGAACTGATCGTGATGCTCAATCAATCGTTCCACGTCCCGCTTCGTCAATCCTTGAATCGCCTTGAGGCCCAGACGGACACCCGGACCTTCTAGAAACGCTCCCGCTTTCCCGTGCAAGACGTCAGGAGGATAGACGGGGATTTTCCCTTTCCGGAGCATGCGCACGAGTTGATTCGTCTTATCGTACGTCACGAGATAAAAAATGCGTTCAAAGTGCGCTTTCACATACGCCAATCGATAACTGATCAAACTATAGGCGACGGCGTGCGACCGGTTGAACCCGTAGCCCGCGAATTTTTCAATCCATGAGAATACTTGTCGCATCGAATCCATGTCGTGCTTCGCCGTCTTCTCCAAAAAACGGATTTTCTCGACCTCGATGGCGGCCATATCCTTTTTAGCGATGGCTCGACGAATCAAATCGGCCTCGGCGTATGAATATCCGGCGAGTTCGCGCAACAACTTCATGACTTGTTCTTGGTAGACGAGCACGCCTTTAGTCGTCTCCATCACTTCGCCAACGATCGGATGGACCGGCTTGTACGGCATCCCGTGCTTACGCTTGGCATACGTCTCGATGAACTGCATCGGTCCAGGGCGATAAAGCGACATCGTGACGACGATATCTTCAAACTCGGTCGGCTTCACTTGCCGCAGCGCCTGCTTCATCCCGTCCGACTCAAACTGAAAGACGCCGTCTGTATCGCCTCGTGCGAGAACGCGTAACGTCCGGTTGTCATCGAGCGGGATCGATTTTAGGGAGAATAGTGAATCGGTGTCACGAATCAACATCTCCATCTCGCGCAATCGTGTCAAGTTCCGGAGGCCGAGCAAATCGATTTTCAGCAGTCCGAGCGCCTCGAGATCCTTCATATTATATTGCGTCACTTGACCCCCGTCCGTCGGTTGAAGCGGCGTTACCGTGTCAAGCGGATCTCGGCTCAAGACGATCCCGGCCGCATGGATCGACGCTTGCCTCGGCAAACCTTCCAATTGAGACGCAATCGTCAACAAGTGCGACCGTTTTTGACTTCCGGCAAACCACTTCATTTTAGTCGGATTGTTCGTAATGCCCGCGATTCCGTCGTCCTTGACTTGTTTACTCGCAGCCTGGCCTTCTTCAAGCGTCATCCCGAGAGCACGCGCTACGTCACGCAGCGCCGCCTTCGCACCGAATGTGGCTAACGTACCGATTTGAGCGGCGTGATGCAGTCCATACTTATTAAGCACGTACTGGACGACCTCATCTCTCCGTTCGTCTTCGAAGTCCAAATCGATATCCGGCATGCTGATCCGTTCCGGGTTCAAGAAACGTTCGAACAGCAAATCGAAGCGAACAGGGTCGACTTCTGTGATATGGAGCGCGAAACTGACGAGCGACCCGGCCGCCGAACCACGACCTGGACCGACTTCGATGCCTTGCTCCCTGGCGAAGCGAACGATGTCCTCGACAATCAAGAAGTATGAGGCGAACCCCGTACCGGCGATGACGTCAAGCTCGTACCGGGCCCGATCGATATACGTGTCGTTGAGCAAATCGAGTGCTTTCAATCGCTCCGCGACGAGACGTTTGAGTCGCTCGACGGCATCAGGCAGTTCCGGGATCGCGGCAGTCGCGGCCGGAATCTGCGTTACTGACACAAGTTGATCGAATCGCGCGAGTTCCTCGAGCTCCATGGGTTCGAACCAATCGTTCATCTCGCTCGGCAGCCGCACATACTTACCTTTTTGATGAACGTCCTCTTGGGAGATGACCTCGCCTTCCCCGATTGCGACGATAGCACGATACGCTTCAAAATCTTCTGGTCGCATATAACACGTCTCTGGCGTCGGCACTAAACGAACACCGAGTTCTTCGCGCATCCCCCGAAGCTGTTTGACGATGAGCGTCTGTTCGGTCGTCTGCGGAGCCGGCAACCCGAGCCATAATCGTTCTTCTGCCACAAAGCCGAGGATACGGTTAAACAAACGACGTCGGTGGACCGGGTCACTCGTTTTCCAATTCTCAGGTAAGATGACGACCGATAAATCCGTCGGTTCGGTCAATCCGCCTGCCTCGACGATGCGATACAACTTTGCAATATCTAGGTCGGTCATCGCATACACGAGCACGGCCAACTCGAGCCCGTCGACATGAAGGCTCGTCCGTAGACCGATGACCGGCTTGACTGCATAGCGTTCGCATAGTCTCACAAATTGAGGAACGCCATAAAACGCGTCATCTGCGACCGCGACCGACTTACTCCCCCGCTCCGCCATCGAGGCGACATATTGCTCTAGGCGAATCGTGCTATGCATCAAGCTAAACGCTGATCTTACATTTAAATGGAGCACAAGCGCCCCCCTCTCTCTTTTTTCTTAATTGTCAAACTCATCTCGATGCTTCTCTGATACAATAATTATAGACAAAACGAATGATAAAAGGGGGTAAAAGCGTATGATTATTAATCGGGGTAAAATCGCGCGCGACAAGTTAGAACTTTTACAGAACGGACAGACCGTATTTGCCGACAGCCCTGAAATTATCGACCGGCTGCGCAAATACATTGCCGAGTACCAACTTGACGTCGTCGAAGACGTCACCGATCGCGGCACGTGGTTCATCCCACAAGACGACGATACAAAATGAAGAGAGCTGACCGCGGTCAGCTCTCTTCATTTTCAAATTCGAACGGTGCGGCCACTTCTTCTAGTGCGGCAATCACATCGTCCATCTCTTCCCACGTGTCAATTGTCGCACCGGCTGCCATCGGATGCCCGCCGCCACGGTAACGTTTGGCGACTTCATTGATGACCGGGCCTTTCGAGCGGATACGGACACGAATCTCATCTTTGTTCTCGACGAACATGACCCAACATTTCAACCCCTCCAGTCCAGAGAAGCTGTTGACGAGCAACGATGCCGCTTCCGGCGTCGCATGAAACGTCCGGAGCACGTCGGCGTCGATTTTGACATATCCGACGCCCGCCTCTGTCACTTGGACGTTTTGCAGGACGTAACCTTGCAGTTGGAGTGTCGCCAAGTTCGTCTTATACATTTGCCGGTACAAGCGGTTCGTGTCGATGCCGTAACTGATCAAGTCAGCAGCGATCTCAAACGTGTGCGGCGTCGCGTTCCGGAACTGGAAGCGTCCCGTATCGCCGACGATGCCCGCGAAAAGTAAGAACGCCGACTGCTCATCGAGAGCCAAGCCCCATATCCGAGCGAGCTCGGCCACAATCTCCGACGTCGAACTGACCGTCGTATCGACGATCTGATGTGTCGCATACGCGTCTTCGTCCGGATGGTGGTCAATCTTGACGACGGTCTTCCCTTTCAAAGCGTATGGTCCATCGATTCGTTCGTGGTTCGCTGTATCAAGCACGAGGACGAGTGCCTCGTCATACATCTCCGGCTCCACGTGTTGCATCTTCCCTAAAAATTCGAGGTCGCGGGCGATCCCGCCGACGACGTAAACGTGTTTATCCGGGTAAGCCCGCTCAATGATTCGCTTTAAGCCGAGTTGACTTCCGAGCGCGTCTGGGTCGGGACGGACGTGTCGATGGATCATAATCGTGTCCGCCGCCTCGATTAACTTCAATATCGTTGTTGCTTCAGGCCAATGTGCCATGGTCGTTCCTCGCTTTCTTGATGTCCATTCTATGGTATGATGATAACAGATTATACGTTTGAAAGGGGTTTCTCACTTGAGTCAATTAATCATGATCGGACTCATCTTGTTCTCACTCGGTGCGTATTTCGTCTATAAACGTCGGGCCTTCTTGACGAAGACGCCGTACCGGAAAGCGTTGTTCAACACGCAAGCGCTCATCTGGCTCAGCTTGTTTTTGGCGCTGTTCGCCATCAACCAGATGCTCGGCGGCCTCGGTCTCAATTCGACCATCGGCTGGATCGTCAGCATCGTCATGCTCGTCCTCGGGCTTGGCAACGCAATCGTCGGGATCATTCGCTACCGCAAGATTTTCCCGAAGGCGTCTGAAGAACCGATCCAACAATCTTAATATGTAAAACGAGCTGATGACATCATCAGCTCGTTTTTCTTTACCGGTCGATCAGTTGCGCCGTGACGAGCGCCTTGGCGACGAGTTGTGTCCCTTGTGTCATCTCGACGTCGACTTTCCCGAACTTTCGTCCGAGGTCGAACACGTTCGCCGAGACGCGGATTTGGCTCTCGATTTGAATCGGTTTCATGAAGTAGACTGTAATATTCTCGACGACAAGGTCGCCTTTTTTCATATGCCGCAAACTCCGAGTCGCCCCTTCGACAAGAAGCGTCGTCAAGACTCCGGACGACGCCGTCCCCATGTGGCTCGTCATTTGAGGTGCCACTTCGACCGTGAACGCCGTCCCGTTCGAAGTCGGATCCTCTTTCAACTGATTGGTGATCATATTATCAAACGTCTCACCGACTTGCGGTTGCCGGTTCGCGAGCTGAAGCGCCTTTAGGACGTCTTGACGGCTGATGATGCCGAGCAGGCGACCGTAGTTGTCGACGACCGGCAACATCTCGATCCCTTCCCACACCATCTGGTGGGCTGCATTCGTGACACTTGTCTGCACACCGGCCGTGATCGGGCTTTTCGTCATCACTTTTTCGATTTCTGTATCGTGCGGCCGATCGATGAGATCTTTGGCGGTGATGACGCCGACGACTTTCATCTGGTCGTCGATGACCGGGTAACGGTTGTGCTTCGTCCGTTCATTGAGTTCGTGCCAACGTTTGACCGTATCGTCCACTTTTAAATAAAACGTATCGTGCAACGGAATGACGATATCCGAGACGAGCAGAATTTCCTTTTTGATCAGACGGTCATAGATGGCGCGGTTGATCATCGTCGCCACGGTAAAGCTGTCATATGAAGTCGAGATGACGGGCATGTTGTACTTATCCGCCATCCGTTTCACTTCGTCGGTCGCATCGAATCCACCGGTGATCAGTACGGCCCCGCCTGACTGCAAGACGAGTTCATGCGCTTTCTCCCGGTTCCCGATGATGACGAGCGAGTCGACGTCGATATATCGCATCATCGCTTCGAGCTTCATCGCCCCGATGACGAACTTAGACAGCGTTTTATGCAGGCCGTCGCGTCCGCCGAGCACTTGGCCATCAACGATGTTGACGACTTCGGCAAATGTCAGTTTTTCAATGTTCTCTTTATGTTTGCGCTTGATGCGGATCGTGCCGACCCGTTCGATCGTTGACACGAACCCCAAGTTCTCCGCTTCTTTGATGGCCCGATAAGCCGTCCCCTCTGATACCGCAAGTTCTTTGGCGATTTGGCGAACGGAGATTTTAGACCCGACATCGAGCGACTCGATATGTGCTATGATCTGTTCATGTTTTGTTGTCATGTCACGAGTCCCTTTCCTCAATACATTTTCTGTCACCCTCAGTATACTGTATCAGTGAACCTTGTTCAAACTGTACTACTGAAAATGCAACATTTCCTTTCCATTTTGGAAACCGCTATAATGAACGAGAAAGCCACTGAACAAGAAGGAAGGGAATCGAGTTGAATCAACGAACCAACCACATTGCACAATCTTTGGCCACGAAAGGGCTAGACGCCGCGTTTGTCACGTCAAAAGCGTCCGTCTTCTATTTTTCAGGAGTATACGCCGAGGCCCATGAACGTTTGATCGCTATCCTAGTACTGAAGAACGGGACAACGGCGCTCGTCTGTCCGGCCCTTGAAAAAGGAATCGTCGAAGCGAGCGACTGGAACGGTGAGATCGTGACGTACATGGACCACGAGAATCCGTGGGACAAGGTCGTCAAACTGTTTCTCGACCAACAAATCATTCCGGAACGAATCGGGATCGAAGGCGAGCATTTACCGTATAACCGCGTCGAACAACTTCGTGCCGGGTTTGCCGGACTTTCAATCATTGATTTGACGGAAGAATTACAAGCGCTCCGAATGATCAAGTCGACAGATGAGATCCGGGTCATGAAACGGGCGGCCGAACTTGCCGACATGGCAATCGAAGCCGGCATCCGCGCGTTGCGTGAAGGGGTGACCGAACTTGAAGTCATCGCCGAGATCGAATACGCCATGAAACGGCAAGGTGTCCGTGAGATGTCATTTGACACACTCGTCTTGTTCGGTGAAAATAGCGCCGATCCGCACGGTGTGCCTGGCAACAACCGACTTAAAAAAGGTGACTTCGCCTTATTCGATCTCGGTGTCGTCTGGCAAGGCTACTGTTCAGACATCACCCGTACCGTCGTCTACGGTGAGGCGAGCACGAAACAGCGGGAAATCTATGAGACCGTGCTCCGGGCCGAAGAAGCCGCCATCGAGATGGCGAACGTCGGGACGACGCTCGGCTCGATCGATATCGCCGCCCGCCAAGTCATCACGACGGCCGGATACGGGGAATACTTCACCCATCGCGTCGGCCACGGTATCGGGATCGAGGTTCACGAGTTCCCATCGATGGCAGCCAACAACGATATGACGGCCCAGGTCGGTATGACGTTCACGGTCGAGCCAGGCATTTATCTCCCCGGTGTCGGCGGCGTCCGGATCGAGGACGATATCGTCATGACGGAAAGCGGACCAATCTTGTTGACGAGCTTCCCGAAGACGTTACAAGAAATTTAAAAAAGGTTGACTAACACAGTCAAATTCGCTCGTCCTTCCGGCGCCAACGCTATCCGCAGGCAATCCCGGAGCCGCAGTACCATCGGACGAGCAAAGCAAACGGTCGCCCTCGGGCGGCCGTTTCACATTCTACCGCGGGCGAGAACGACCGTTACATAGCATTTCTTCAATTTTATGTCGGGCAGAGCGCCTCAAGGTCTTCGGACATAATAAAAGACGAACGAGATCGCTTTTAGCGACCTCGTTCGTCAACAGCTTGAGGTTAAAGGCATACGCCTTCAACCTCTTTTTCAATAGAACAGGCGCCACATCACTTCGCGCTGCGGCACTTCGTCACGCTCCATCTTGTTCATGAAAGACGGTTTATCGTACAGGATCGTCTTAGCGAGGACACGCAGTCCCGCCTCATCCCACTGCAGCACTCCGTAGCGGGCCAAATCGTCTTTGGCGACGCCGAGCGCTCCCGGATTGAAATACCGTTTGCACTCATCTTGAAACGCGTGGACCGGGTGATGGTGACCGAAACAAACGACGTCCGCCGCGTAATCACCAAATAAGCGCTGCATGTTCGGAAGCGTCGCTTCGACGATGTCATGAAACGGCTCGTCGACGATCGATGCCTCACGTTTTTCAGTCGGGATGTGGTAATGAATGCCGTATATATGCTCCCTGCCTATCGTTTGCTCGATCGTACGAGGCAATTTCATAAGCGCATCGGCGTAGTCAGGGCGCAACGTTCGTGCGACCCATTCGTGATGTGTCCGCGTATGGGCATAACTTTCAGGATGCCCTGTTCCGGCGAGCAGTGAGAGGACGGCTTCATCGTGGTTTCCCGTGATCATCTTGACACCTCGGTCGAGGAGTCGCGCCATCACTTCGTTTGAATCTGGCCCCATCGCGATCATATCGCCGAGACTCCAGATGTCATCGATCCCTTGATCGTCCAACTCGTTCAAAACCGCGTCTAACGCTTGGACGTTCCCGTGAATGTCCGTCAAAATGGCCAACTTCATATGAAGCACTCCTTACTTTCGATATTGGTGGACGACGTTGACGCCTCCGGTCACATCGATGACCGCCCCGGTGACCATGTCCGAGTCCCGCGCGAGCAAGAACATGATCATTCGCGCGATGTCTTCGCCGGTCCCATGCCGACCGACCGGTGTTTGATCATCCGGTTCAGCGGATTCGATCCGCATCTCTTTCTGCGCACCGACGATGTTACCCGGATTGATCATGTTCGCCGTGATACCGTGCACCGCTTCCTCGAGCGCGACCGTCTTCGTCAAACTGACGAGACCGGTCTTCGCGGCAGCAAAGGCGGACCGATGCAACCAGCCCGGTGCCGTCGCACTCTCAGGGAAGCCATACGTGATGATACGACCGAACCGCTTCGCCCGCATATCCGGAATCGCCCGACGCATCAGCCAAAACGAGGCGGACAAGTTCCCGGTGATCACTTCCTCCCACTCCTCGTCCGTCAAATCAACGAGACATTTCCGTTCGAAAATATACGGACCCGCGTTCAAAATCAAAGCGTCCGGCTTACCGAACTTGCTCACCGCCTCGTCATAACCGGCCGTCACCGCTTCTCGGTCCGTCAACGGCGTCTCGATCATATGTAGCCGTTCATGCTCCCAATCAATCGGTTTTCGTTGAAGCACGCTGACATACCAGCCCTCCTCCAACAGTCGTTCCGTCACAACCCGGCCGATCCCTTTCGCACCAGCCGTGATGACTACGTGTTTCATCGTCATCCCTCCTCTGTATCATCTTACCCGTTCCATCTATCGATTTCCAAACTTCAACCTGTTCCGTAAGAAAGTTGTGAAAATTTCATCCATTCTCAAAAGAACCGAGCGTGAATTTCCAGTGAAGTGGTATACTATATATGTAAGCCGCACGTACATTTCAAGCGAAAGGTTGGGATTTACATGGCAATTGTCTACAAACATATCCTTTCTGCCGTCGACGGCTCGAAAGAGGCGGAACGCGCATTCGAAACAGCAATCGACGTCGCCCTTCGAAACGACGGAAAACTGTATATCGGTCACGTGATCGATACACGGACGTTCGCAACGGTCGAAGCATACGATCGGACGATTACCGAACGTGCAGAAACTTATGCGAAAGAACTGCTCGACGACTATGTCAATCGGGCCAAAGAACGTGGTGTCAAAGAAGTCGAAACGGTCATTGAATACGGTTCGCCTAAAGTGACGATTGCGAAAAAAATCGCACCGAATCACGAAATTGACCTTATCATCTGTGGAGCGACCGGCTTGAATGCGGTCGAACGCTTCTTTATCGGTAGCGTATCCGAGAGCATCGTCCGGTACTCGAAGTGCGACGTCCTGATCGTTCGTCAATAATTTCAATAAAAAAGAGTCATCGCGTTTGCGATGACTCTTTTTTATTGGCTTATAAGACTTTGACCGTGACCGTCTTGCGGCCAAAGTTGATGGCCGCACTTTGCGAGTACATGAGAATATCGATCTTATGTCCTTTGATGGCGCCGCCTGTGTCAGCCGCCGTGTACGTACCCATTAACTTCCCACCGACATACACTTGTACTTTAGAACCAAGCGGGATGACGCGCGGGTCGACAGCGACGACGTTATGTCTTTGTGTACGCACGTTCCATCCGAGTGCCGTCTTACCTGAACACCCTTTGCAGTATGGTGTGTAGGCAGAAGCGTTCATCGTATACGATTTCACGTTCGCTTTCGCAACCGGTTTAACGGTGCGTAAGTATTTGGTTGCGATCCAACCGGCCTTACCTTTATAGTTGACGCGAATCCAAGCCCCTTTTGTACCAGTGCGTTGGAGTTGTTGTCCTTTATTGATTTTTCCGAGTACCTTACCATTAATCGTAGCCGCTGAGCGAACGTTTAATCCATTCACTTGGCTTTTTACATAAATTTTAGAAGACGCCTCTACTGGTTGTTGCGGTAAAAGCATGGCGAATGTCATGACCGTCAGTAATAAGACCGTTCCAATTTTTTTTAACATGAGGTTCGTCCTTTCCCAGTCGGTTTGTTTTGTCGTTTTTCATAGTTGTCAGTTCTTGGTGATTGTTACGTTTAAACATAAACACGATGCGTCAAGACGAGTAATGTTTCGTCCAGATAACTATATGACGAAACAACCGGACGTGCGTTTACAACTAAAATTCATTTGAGTGACACTAAAATTACAGGAGTGTTACAAAAGCGGACTATTTTAACGAGAGATGACAACTTTACAGAGATACCACTTTTTATGTCATATTAAATTCCAATTTTTGGTTGCAATATGACTCGAACGTTACAAACGTATCGTTTTTTGACTCTTTTTATTACAGCTCACATCTTTCGAATCATCCTTTAGACACAATTCCCCCGGATGAACTATGACAAAAGAACTAAAAAAAGTCGCGCTGTTCGAATGAACAGCGCGACTAGAGAGGTTAAATTGTGTGGATTAAGCGTGTGCTTCTACAAGGTTTGCGATCCGAACTGTATCGCGGGCGATGACCAATTCTTCATTCGTCGGAATGATGATGACTTTGACCGGCGAATGCGGATAGTTGATGAACAACTCTTTGCCGCGTGCTCCGTTGTTGAGCGATGGATCCCAGTAGACGCCCATGAATTCAAGCCCACGCAAGATACGCTCACGAATGACGTCAGAGTTTTCACCGACACCCGCCGTGAAGATGATGGCATCGACACCGTTCATCTCAGCAGCGTACTGACCGATGTAACCGTGAATCCGGTTCGAGAAGATTTTAAGTGACACTTCAGCCCGGTGGTTACCTTCTGCTGCAGCTTGTTCGATGTCACGTAAGTCACTTGAAATACCCGAGAGACCGTAAACGCCTGATTCTTTGTTCATGACGTTCAATACGTCTTCAGCCGACTTGCCCGTTTTTTGCATAAGGAACGGGATGAGGGCCGGGTCAAGTGATCCTGAGCGCGTTCCCATCGTGATTCCTTCAAGTGGCGTGAAGCCCATCGTCGTATCGATCGAACGACCGCCGGCAACCGCCGCGATTGACGCTCCACTGCCGAGATGGCATGAGATCAAGCGCAAATCTTCGAGCGGACGACCGAGTAGCTCAGAAGCACGTTGCGTGACATATTTGTGGCTCGTCCCGTGGAAACCATATTTTCGTACTCCGTGTTCCGTGTAGTACTCGTACGGGAGGCTGTACAGGAAGTTTTCTTCCGGCATCGATTGGTGGAAAGCCGTATCAAAGACGGCGACTTGCGGTACGTTCGGCAAAATCGTTTGGAACGCACGAATCCCAGTCAAGTTAGGCGGGATGTGAAGCGGTCCGAGTTCGACGAACGATTCGATGTTCTTCATGACTTCCTCATCGATCACGACTGAATCCGCGTACAGTTCTTTCCCGTGAAGAACACGGTGCCCGACACCCGAAATTTCATCGAACGAAGCCATGATTCCAAGGTCAATCAATTTTTCGAGCGCAAGCTCGACCGCTTCTTTATGTGTGTGAAGCGGCGTGACGACGTTGAACTTTTGCCCTTCGCCGTATTTAATAGTAAAGATCGCATCGTCTTTTCCAACGCGCTCGACGAGACCAAGCGCGAGCATGTTCTCAGATGGCATCTCGAGAAGTTGGAACTTCAGTGACGAACTACCTGCGTTGACTGCCATAATTTTTGTCATGTCATACACCTCTTACCTTTCGATTTAAACACGTTTCTTTATCTGTTCTCTTTAAAACCGATAACTGTATCATAATGAAGATACTTGATATGGCATATGTTTTTCAAGTCTTTTGCCCAATAAATATTATGTTGTTTTAAACCATTCATCAATCTGTTTCACAATATTGGCAACAGCTCGCACGTCAGTGAACGATGGTAACTCAACGAGGAGCGCTTGTTTCGGCCGTGTAACGCCCTCTCCTTGCTTCTGTAAGATGAGGATACTCTTCGCATACCGTTCATCTTTGAACATCGTTGTCGGTAGTTGGAGGACACCCTTCACGACCGCTTCTCGGTCCATCCACTGTTTTAATTTCCCTTCATCATCCTGTTCAAACAAATTGTTCGGGATGACGAAGACACCATGGCCTCCCGGCAACGTATGCCGCATCGCCTGCTCGATCATCAAGAAGTGAGAATAGGAATGACCTTCTTCTCGCTTCAACTCATAACCGCTCGCCACTTCGTCGTTCGGATAATAACCGATCGGCAAATCGACGAGTGTGAGGTCACTCGGCTCGACGAACAGCGGTGCAAGTGCGTCTTGATGGAAGTAAGAAACCGGCTTTTTGAGTAAATTGCTAATCGCATATGACAAACGAAGCATCAATTCATCGACTTCGACGGCTTGTGCGGTGGCGTCCTTCACTTGCGATAAAATGGCGTGGACGAGAGTCCCGGTGCCGCTTCCGAGTTCAAGCACGTTCGCTCCGTCTTTGACGAGCTTCGTCGCCAAATATCCGATAAATAAGCTGACTGCGTCCGGTGTCGGTTGATGGTTCGGCGGAAGCGTTGTCGTCTCTTCAAGCACAAGCAGACTCACTGCCTTGCGCACGTCATCCGGTTTCTCCGATTCAACGTCGACTCGCTCAAACACTTCGATCAATGCTTCGAGCGGCAATAAATCAAGGTCGGCCACCAATTTTTTCGTTTCTTTCTTCCAATCTCGGTACAATTGTTCAAATCGTTCCATAGTCGTTCATCTCCTCCATACAAAACCGGCTCTCGTTTCGAGAGCCGGTTGGTTAACTACAATATAGTGTAAGCTATTCGTCCACGTTTCGCCAAGTGAATCAGTTTGCCGCGTCGAACGCTTCAAGCGCCGCGTCAAAATCGACTTCGTCTGTCATCTCATCCATATACTGAACGTATTGGATAGTTCCTTCCGAGTCGATCACGAAGACTGACCGGGCTAGCAAACGAAGCTCTTCCATGAGCACGCCGTACGAATGCGCGAACGACTGGTCGCGGTGATCTGACAACATGATGACGTTATCGAGACCTGACGCCGCACACCAGCGTCGCTGGGCGAACGGTAAATCGTTCGAGACGGTCAATACCGTTCCACCGAGCGATGCCGCGTTTTCATTGAACGCACGAGTTTGCGTGTCGCATAGTCCTGTATCGATCGATGGGACGACACTAATCAATTTCTTCCCTGGGTAAGACGCGAGCGACACTTCTTCGAGTGCAGTCGTGAGGGCGGTGAAATCGGGTGCAGCATCTCCCACTTTCACTGGATTCCCTTGCAATGTGACTGTATTCCCTTTAAATGTTGGCATCAAATCATCCCCTTGTTCTGAATTTTACTTCTTCATCATATCGATGGTGCCGTCACGAAGACAAGCATCCTGCTTCAGACGGCCTGATTGTCATTTTCCCTATATAGGACGCCTAAAACAAGTTATAATGAGAAGGACACAATTGACAAAGGGGATGATTTAGATGAGAAACAACGTGTATCTGCACCATCGTAACGTCAACGAGTTCACGAAAGAGGTAAAAAAATTAAGAGAAATCGGGGAGAAACATGGTTTCAACATCATGGACCGCCCGGAAGATGCCAACATCATCGTCGCCATCGGGGGAGATGGCGCGTTTTTACAGGCCGTCCGTTACACCGGGTTCCGTCAAGACGCCATCTATGTCGGTTTTGGCCGCGGCCTCAACGAATTTTACTGTGACTTCGATATACATAAACTCGACGAAGTCGACCGTTTATTCTCGGATAACTCTGCCCGGATCGAAGCCGGTCTCGAAGTACGGAAATATCCGCTCTTATCCGCTTCGATTAACGAATCGTCGCCACTCCTCTGCCTGAACGAGGCATCGATCAAATCGAGTATCATCAAATCGCTCGCGATCGAAGTCTACATCGACGACCTCCACTTCGAGACGTTCCGCGGGGATGGAATGGTCGTATCGACACCGACGGGATCGACCGCCTACAATAAATCGTTGAATGGCGCGGTCGTCGACCCGCTCATCCCATGCATGCAAGTGAGTGAAATCGCTTCGGTGAACAACAACCGTTACCGCACGCTCGGCTCAGCATTCATCGTCCACGCATCACGCAAGCTGTCGCTCCGCATCGTTGAAGACGGAAACGATTATCCGATTATCGGCATGGATAACGAAGCGCTTAGTCTGAAATATACAGACCGGATCGACATCGAATTGTCGGACAAGGTCGTCAAAACGGTCAAGTTGAAAACCAACTCGTTCTGGCACAAAGTGCAACGCTCTTTCTTCTAAACTGACAAAGGCTAGTCGTCCATCGCGGACGACTAGCCTTTTCTCATGCTTTGATGACGTCCGCCTCGTAGACGGGCGAACCGTCGACGACGGTCATGACAAGTCGGTTGTTCAAAATATCTTGTCCGTTCAAGTCAAAGAAATCCTGCTCCCACACAGTGAACGTCGCGTTATAGCTTTGAATCAACAGGCCGTCACGGCCATGTGTTCCGGTCGCGACACGCGGCGAGTAGGTGAAACTCCGTAGCGCCTCGTACATCGATAGACGCTCGGACGGATTCAGTGCACCCGACGCTTCAAACGATTGTCGTGTCACAGCGGCATAGAGCCCCTTTCTAACATCGACAGAAGAGATCGGGGCATCACTACCCCCGAGTACGAGCGCGCCCGTATCGAGCATCGATTTGAACCGATACGCGTCATCGACCCGCTCGTTGCCTAGACGGTCGAACAACAAGTCCATATCATCCGACAAAAAGACCGGTTGCGCGTCGATGAGGACCGGCAACGCACTGATACGTTTCAACAGCGAATCGTTCAATAGCGAAGCGTGGATGATGCGGTCGCGCGTCCCTCGTTTCGCCGGATACTTCTCGAGCAGCGTGATGAACTGCTCAGCCGCCGCATCTCCGATGACATGAGCCGCAACGTTCATCCCGTATGAGCGCGCTTTTTTGACGAGCGCCTCGAGGTGGTCCGGGCGGTGGACTTCGATCCCGCGCTGTCCGACTTCATCTGCATACGGCTCAAACAAGAGCGCCGTCCGGCCGCCGAACGAACCGTCGACGAAAATCTTCATCGCCCCGAAGTCGAAGCGCAGGCGCTTCGCAAGCGCATCTTTTTGTAGCAATTGATCAACGACTTGTTCATGGACGAGCAGATGGGCATGGAACGGAAGTTCTTGAAGTACATCTTCATATGCTTGAATCGTCTCGAGCGGATCTCCGTGGTAGAACAAGTCTTCCGTGTGGGCTCCGACGATCCCATGGGCGAACAACGAGTCGACGGCCCGACGGATCGAGGCGACGTTCTTCTCACGATTTCCGCCGAGCTCTTTATGGAGCAGATCGAGCGCCGCATCGTACAACACGCCGTTCAATTTCCCGTCGTCATCACGTCCGAGCTTCCCGCCTTCAATGACGGTGTGATGAATGAGGCCTAAGCGCTCGAGGCCTTTCGAGTTGACGACGGCGACGTGGCGACAGACGCGCTTCAAGACGACCGGGCGATCCGGAATGACGGCATCGATCATCTCACGTGTCGGCATCTGTCCGAGCAGACGATCGTTAAAGCCTTCAGCGACGATCCAGTCGTCCCCTCCCGACTTCGCTTTCATCGCTTCGAGCAAGGCGTTTAAATCCGTCGTCTCGGTCGCGTCGATGCGGTCGAGCGCCTCGCCATATCCGATCAAGTGAATGTGCGAGTCTGTAAACGCCGGATACACGCTCTTCCCTTCGAGGTTCACAATCTGTTTGATCCGGCCCGCGTATGTACGGCGAAGATGACCTTCCTCCCCGAGTTTCAACACGCGTCCGTGCTCGACATACATCGCCCGTGCCATTTCATGTTCTTTGTTCAGCGTATAGATCTTTCCGTTTACCCAAAGCGTTCCCATCACAAAATTCCTCCTCGATTCAAAAAAGATTGACGTCTACGTTAATTCCCGTTTACGTCAATCTTCATGCATAGATTATTTTCGAAGCATATCTTGTTGTTCTAAACCTTTTTCAACACGTTGACGGATCTCGCGAGCCGCTCCTTCGTCGAAGCGCCCGAGCACACGTTCACCGATTTCGACGGCCGTACCGTACTCGCCGTGTAAAAACTTGTTCTCAGCGAGCGTCAAGGCGACATGCACCTCGTTATCACGACGACGGTACCGATTCGCATACTGGAGCAACTGTTCCGCATACGTCACTTGCCGGAGCAGTGCTTTGACGCGGTCACGGAAGTTATCCATCGTTTCCTCGACATCGTGACTGAGGCCGACGATATACGTCATGTTGAACGGTGCCTTCTCGAACTGTTCATCTAGCGACTGCACCCCTTTTTGAAGTTGTCGCATGTCACTCGTCAAATCAGTCGGAACGACCGGCATCGCGCTCTTCGCCAAGAGGCGACGGTGAGCGGACAATTCCTTCTTCCATGACTCGAGTTTATTTCGAACTTCGAGCTCTTCTTTACGAAGCGAGTTCGTATTTTCGATAAACCGTTCATGCATCGCACCGAACTGGTCGAGTGACCGTTTCGCATCTTGCACTTTTGATTTGATCAGACTGAACGGAATCACCTGAGCGACGAGTGCTTGTTCGATATCGAGGACGTTCGCAGCGAGCACCGCACGTTCCCGGTCCAATTGTTCGAACTCCTCACCGACCCGGGCATTGATTTCATAGTTGCTGACAAGCCGCGACATCTCTTGGTGAAGGCGCGTCATCAATTCGTTCGTCTGACGTTCGCGTTCTTTGACCCCAGCAAACTCTTTTTTTACGTACTGCCTTGCATCGACCTCGGAGCTGAACGCCTCGAACAATTGATCGATATCCGAACTGAGTTGCTGCATGTCCGTTTCAAAGTGTTCAAAATCAAGCTGTTCGATCCGAGTCATGAGCGCGAGACGGCGGTCTTCTGCCTGCTCGATCTCTTCGACTAAACCGAGCGTCTCGAGGGCGTAGCCATCCATCTGCATTTCTTTATGACCCGCACGCAGTTGATTCAGTTGGTGCTTTAAGTCAAATTGAACCGTCCGGACAAACTGGGGAATCACTTGAACGAGTTCACGGATCTTCGTCACCTTTTCAGACAGGACTTGGCCGGCCATGAACGCCTCTGAGACTTGTCCTTCTTGCTTGAGCGTCATCATCTCGGTCCGTTTCGATTCCGCAACAGCGATTTCGGTTTCGACGAGATCGTACGTCGGGCCAAAAGCGCTATTTTGAGAAATGAGCGTCTTGCGGAACTGATACAGTTCTTTCTCGTCTTTTTTGACGATATCTAGCAGGGAGGCATGATGGTCGTTAAACTCCGCCATTTCATCGAGCATCGCGTGAACCATCGATTCGAGTTCTTCGATCACCTGTTCGGTCGCAGCCAAGTCTGATTTGACTTTAAGGAAACGATATTTGTCGAGGTCTTCCTCTGAACGGTATAACGCCTCATCGATTTGACCCGTGTGGACGCTGACGAGTTCATCCCACGACTGGTGCCAGCGTTCGAATTTTTCTTTCGTTTCGCCTTCCATCGGCCACTGTTTGAACTTTTGAAGCTCGGCCGGGACACTCGCACTCAGGATGCCTTGTTTTCGCATATCCAAATCATCAATTTTCTGGTAAAAACTTCGTCTAGCTAGCATACTACCTAACATTGCTCCTAGAGCGATGACAATAATTCCAATTAAAATTCCGTATATTCCGTAATCCATCTCTGTAACAACCTCCAAGCCGCTTTCGTGGACTTATGTATCTTTAAGAAGAAAATGAAGTATTTTATAAGTATAGATATTAATAATCATATTATAGAAACAATGTTTTGCATAGGTTTTCCAACGGTTTAGGGAGAGAATGTTATTTTCCGCGAAATTCTTTTTGGGAGACAAAATAAAAAAATGCGTGTACCATGATGCTAATCTGAAGTACATCTTGATATAGGAGGGAAACAAATGTTCCAAACTACTACTTACTCTGGCGACCTGGCCGCCGGCTATGACTTACTTAACAAACAACTCGCTGCCCTGCTCGAAGGAGAGACGAACCAAGTCGCTAACCTTTCGAACGCGAGCGCTCTGCTCAACCAGTTTCTTGACCGCATCAACTGGGTCGGCTTCTATTTGACTGACGGTGACGACAGCCTCATTCTCGGACCGTTCCAAGGTCTTCCTGCTTGCGTCCATATCGCCTTCGGCAAAGGCGTCTGCGGCACCGCCGCCTCGACACAAGAGACACAGTTGATCGCCGACGTCCACCAATTCCCAGGCCATATCGCCTGTGATGCGGCCTCGAACTCTGAAATCGTCGTCCCGCTCATCCGTGACGGCAAAACGATCGGCGTCCTCGATATCGACAGTCCCGAGTTCGATCGCTTCTCAGAAGTCGATCGCCAAGGCTTAGAGCAATTTTGCCAGACATTACTTCGCTTCATCTGATTGACAAGCTGCTCGATCCATCGTATACTGATTTTTGTGCATGAAATGACGATAGCAGTCCTAGACAGACGTATCCACCTTTCGGGCCTCGACTGAGTCGGAGGAGCATCTTGTAGCTTCGCTATCAAGTGAAGGTGCTTGAACCTAGAAAGGGGCGTCACCCGTCTTTGACACCGTTGTTCTTTTGTGCAAAATACATGAACAACAAGGAGGAGTCCAATCATGGCTCGTTACACAGGTCCAGCTTGGAAACTCTCGCGTCGCTTAGGCATCTCGCTTAGCGAAACGGGTAAAGAATTAGCAAAACGTCCTTACGCACCAGGCCAACACGGCAATGGTCGTCGTAAAATCTCTGAATACGGTCTTCAGCTTCAAGCGAAGCAAGCACTCCGTCACATGTACGGAATCAACGAGAAGCAATTCCGTCGCATCTTCAACGATGCTGGGAAAATGCAAGGTATCCACGGTGAGAACTTCATGTTCTTGCTCGAGTCACGCCTTGACAACCTCGTTTACCGTATGGGCCTCGCTCGCACACGTCGTGGAGCACGCCAACTCGTCAACCACGGTCACATCCAAGTTGACGGTTCACGCGTAGACATCGCGTCTTACCGTGTAAAACCAGGTCAAGTCATCTCGGTTCGCGAAAAATCGAAAACTTTCAAAGCGATTGCTGAAGCTCTTGAAGTAGCACCAGCTACAAAAGAATTCATCACGTTCGACGCTGAGAAACTCGAAGGTACGTACGTACGTATCCCTGAGCGCGCTGAATTGAACGACCAAATCAAAGAGCAACTCATCGTTGAGTACTACTCACGTTAATGCTTTTATCCCCTTCTCTCGAGAAGGGGATTTTTTTATATCAAGATCTGTTCGCGAATCCGGCCCATCTGCGTATCGAGCGCGTCCGCCATTCGGGCCGCCTCGATGAGCTCTTGCCGTGACGTCTCGGGGATTTGATGCTGATATTTATATTGAAGCTTATGTTCGGTCGCCGCCCAAAAGTCCATCGCGAGCGTCCGAATTTGAATCTCGGCCGGCACCCAGATGACACGTTCCGCCAAGTACACTTTCGTCCGCACAATCAGATGGAGACTGCGGTAACCGCTCGGCTTCGGATGTTCGATATAGTCTTTGATGACGTCGATCTGTAAGTCGTCCCGCTTTTTCAAGTGATCGAGAATCGCGTAGATGTCATCGCGGAAACTCGTGACGATCCGTACGCCGGCGACGTCATAAATATTGTCCCATAACGCTTCCACTTCGAGTGGGAGCTGTTTTTGATTCATCTTCCGAATGATCGACGGCAACGTCTTCATCCGCGTCTTCACGTGCTCGATCGGCGAATAGCCAAGTCGGGTCTGCCAATCGAGGTCGATGATGCCAAGGTCGCTCTCAAGCTCCGTGATCGCCATCTCGTAATAACGGAACCGTTCCCGCCACTGATGAAACTGTTCGCCAAAAAACTCTTCGATATCCATTAGACGTCCTCCTCGGTCTCTATATTTGAAATGGTATCAGACCACACCTGATTTGACACAACAAAAAAAGTCCATGTCCGCAAACTTTGCGGACATGGACGGATCGGTTAGACGTGACGGATCACGAAGTATTTCTTTTTGCCTCGGCGGATGATTGTGAAGTCCCCAAGCGTGTCTTCACACGTGACGAGCTTGTCGAGCGCTTGCTCGCGTTCGCCGTTCAAGTAGATCGCCCCGTTTTGGACGTCTTCGCGCGCTTGGCGTTTTGATGGAGCGATTTTCGCCTCGACGAGAAGATCGACGAGATTGCGTTCGCCGTCGAGTTCGAACTGCGGCATCCCTTTGAACGCGGCATCCATATCCTCGGGCTCGAGCGTCTTCAAATCACCGCTGAAGAACGCTGTCGTGATGCGTTCCGCTTGATCGAGACCCGCTTCCCCGTGGACGAGCTTCGTCATTTCTTCGGCGAGACGGCGCTGTGCTGCACGTTTTTCAGGTGCTGCCGTCATTTCCGCTTCGAGCGCGTCGATCTCTTCATGCGTCATGAACGTGAAGTACTTGATGAACTTGATGACGTCGGCATCGTCGACGTTGATCCAAAACTGGTAAAACTCGTACGGTGTCGTCTTGTCCGCGTCGAGCCATACCGCACCACCGGCCGTCTTCCCAAACTTCTGTCCGTCCGACTTCGTGACGAGCGGCACAGTCAGACCGAACGCCTTCTCCGAATGGCCGAAGCGACGGATCAATTCAAGCCCGGCCGTGATGTTGCCCCACTGATCGCTGCCGCCGACTTGGAGGCGGCAATTCTCTGTCTCGTACAACTTCAAGAAATCAAACGATTGGAGCAACATGTATGAGAACTCCGTGTACGAAATCCCGTTTTCCATGCGCGAATCGACCGAGTCTTTCGCGAGCATGTAGCTGATCGGGAAGTGCTTGCCGATGTCACGTAAGAAATCGATGATCGACAGCTCTTCTGTCCATTCATAGTTGTTGCGGATCGTGATCGGGTTCTCCCCTTCGAGCGGGAGGAAGCGGCTCAACTGATCTTTGATCCGGTCCGAAAATTCTTTGACCGTATCGAGCGTGTTGAGCGAGCGTTCGTCCGACCGTCCTGACGGGTCGCCAATCATCCCGGTCGCGCCACCGACGAGCGCGATGACGTGGTGCCCCGCCTCTTGAAAACGCTTCAACGTCAAGATCGGTAGCAAGTGTCCGATATGGAGCGAGTCCGCCGTCGGGTCGAACCCTGTGTATAGTGTCGTCGGTTTGCTCAGTTGCTCTTTCAATCCTGCCTCATCCGTCATTTGGTTGACGAGCCCTCGAAATTCTAAATCTTTTAATAGTTCCATGTTTTCCACTCCTTCAATTGACATAAAAAAACGCCCCTTCTCAAATGAGAAGGGACGGAGATTCCGCGGTACCACCCTAATTGCCACAGCCGTGGCCACTTAAAACGAGAGATAACGGTCCCAACCCGGCCGAATGGCACGCTCCAAAAGTGTAATTCATCGTTGACATTGGCTAGTTCACAGCACCCACTAGCTTTCTGGACAAGCGGTCAACCGACTACTTCGTTTTTTTCATCGCGTCTACTATTATTGACTATGCTATCCATTTTATAAGTTCCGTTTCCTCGTTGTCAACTGCAAGATTGAAACTTGCATTAGTCTGCTCATTCACGATAAGGTGGGCAAGGACTTGTGCTATAATCGTATATAATACTGTCTAAAATAGTTTTACACCATATTAAGGAGGCTGTCATGCTGCAGAAGATTCGAGACATATGGAACACACCAAAGTCGTTGAAAGCCCGCCGTTATGCCACTGTATTTTATGATGTGTCGTGGAACGTTTTGCTCCTCACCATCATCTCTGTCGTCCTCATCGGTTTCTTAGGCGCCGGGATCGGGGCCGGGTATTTCGCATCACTCGTTAAAGATATGCCGGCTCCAGCCTATAAAACGATGACGTCACAAATCAATACGTACTCATCGACGTCCGATATTTATTTTGGAAGCGGTGAACGGATTGGGAACTATACGACCGATGAAGTTCGGGTACCGATCACGGTCGATAAAGTTTCACCTTTCGTCGTCGATGCCTTACTCGCCACCGAAGACGTCGAGTTTTATGAACACGACGGCGTCGTCCCGAAAGCGACGCTTCGGGCCATCCTGCAAGAAGCGACCGGTTCGGAAGAACGGACAGGTGGTTCGACACTAACCCAACAGCTCATTAAAAACCAAATGCTGACGAACGAGGTCTCATTCGAACGGAAAGCAAAAGAAATCTTGCTTGCCCTCCGTTTAGAGAAAGCGATGGACAAAGACGAGATTTTGAACGCCTACTTGAACGTCGTCTCGTTCGGCCGTAACTCGATGGGACGCAACATCTCAGGCATCGAGGCCGCCTCGCGCGGTGTCTTCAACACGTCGGCCGAGAAGCTGACGTTGCCGCAAGCCGCGTTCTTGTCCGGCATCCCGAAAAACCCGTTCCTTTACACCCCTTACTATCAAGGCGGGGTCATTAAAGAAGATGTATCACCGGCGATCAACCGGATGAAGACGGTATTGAACCGGATGTACGTCGCCGGCAAGATTACAAAAGCAGACTATGACGCCGCATATAATTACGACATCACGCAAGACTTCATGAAGACACAGTCGAAGCCGCGAGACCGGTATCCGTATGTAGTTGATGAAGCGGAACTTCAAGCGCGCCTAATTATCACCGACTACTTGCTCGCACAAGATAGCATCACGTTGTCAGAATTAAATGCTGATGATCAAGCCTCGATTAAGACGACATATGCCAAACGGGCGCATAATATGCTACGTCAAGGTGGCTTCAAGATTCATTTGACGCTCGATAAGCAAGTCCATGAAGCGATGCAGCAACCGGCCAAAAACGCAGGTAATTTCGGGCCGAATCAGTATGTAAAAGAAGAAAATCGCACGGTTCCTGAACAAACGTCGTCAGTTATGATTGAAAACAAGACGGGTCGCGTACTCGGATTTGTCGGCGGTCGCTATGTGAACGGTGAAACGGATGATTTGAACCGGGCATTTTGGATGGAACGTCAAATCGGATCGACAGCGAAGCCGATTTTAGTTTACGCCAATGCGATTGAATCCGGAATGGTCACACCGGCCACAACAGTCATCGACGAAGAATATTTCTATAAATTCACCGGTCCAGGACAACCTCCGAAACAAGTGCAAAACGAAGGAAAAACGTACCGTGGCCCTGTCACGGTTCGAGATGCACTTAAGCTATCTTTAAACGTCCCGGCAGTTAAGATTTACGAAGAGCGCAACCAAAAACCAACCGATACACAAAAACTAATCGACATGGGGATTCCAGTTTCTGATGGCAACCGCATTGCATCTGCCATGGCATTAGGTACTGGTGAAGTGAGACCTGTTGACCTCGCTTCAACATACGCCATGCTTGCCAATTATGGGGAGCACGTTGAACCTTACTTCATCGAACGAATCGAATATCAAGGCGAAACTATTTTTGAAGCTAAATCGAAAAAGACACGCATCTATAACGATCGCACTTCATTCTTGATTGTTGACATGCTTCGTGACGTTTACACGTCAGGTACGGCAACTTACGCCAAATCTTTGATGAACGTCCCTGGCGACTGGATGGGTAAAACAGGTACAACAAACAATCATCGTGATTCTTATCTTGTTGGATCAAACCCTGAAGTCACCCTCGCCGTTTGGTCCGGCTATGATTCTCAGCGAGCTGAAATGGTGAGTGATAATACGTCAGGTCAATACTATCAACGTACACAACGAATTTGGTCACAAACTATTAACCGTGTTTATGCTGACAACCCAGAAGCAATCAACGTAAACGCACGATTCAGCCAACCGTCTAGTGTCAAACCGGACGACTTCAAAGACTCTGGAACGTTCTCTGAGAAGAAAAAACTTGAAGAGAAGAAAGAAGAGGAAGCGAAGAAGAAAGCTGAAGAAGCAAAACAAAAAGCCGAAGAAGCCAAAGAAGAGGCTGAACAGGCGCAACAAGATGCCGAGGCACAGCGTGATGCTGATGCAAAAGCAAAAGCTGAAGCTGAAGCTAAGAAAAAAGCTGAGGCCGCAAAGAAAGCCGAAGACGAAGCGAAGAAAAAAGCTGATGCTGCTAAGAAAGCCGAAGCTGAAGCCAAGAAGAAAGCTGAAGATGAAGCGAAAGCAAAAGAAGAAGCCGAGAAAGAGGCGGACGCTTCATAACGCAAGCCAAACGAAAGGTCGACACATCGCGTGTCGACCTTTTTTATGCTCAATCTTCCATCGTCGATAAGTCTCCGGCCTCAAGGTTCAACTCCCATGCTTTGAGGACGCGACGCATAATTTTTCCGCTCCGCGTTTTCGGCAATTTGTCTTTGAACTCGATCTCACGCGGTGCCGCATGGGCCGCCAAACCTTCTTTGACGAATTTTTGGATTTCTGCTTTCAATTCGTCCGATGGCTCATAGCCTTTTCTGAGCGCGATGAACGCTTTGATGATCTCACCGCGGATCGGATCCGGTTTCCCGATGACTCCGGCTTCGGCGACAGCCGGATGCTCGACGAGGCGGCTCTCGACTTCGAACGGTCCGACCCGCTCTCCTGCCGTCATGATGACGTCATCCACTCGGCCTTGGAACCAGAAATAACCGTCCTCGTCCATATAGGCCGAATCACCAGATACGTACCAGTCACCCCAGAAGTAGCTCTCGTACTTCGCATCATTTTTCCAAATTTTACGCATCATCGACGGCCAAGGCGTCTTCAATGCCAAGTTGCCCATCCGATGCGGTGGTAGCGGTTGGCCACGGTCGTCTAAGATCGCCGCCTCACAGCCAGGAATCGCTTTCCCCATCGATCCCGGTTTAATGTCCATCGTCGGATAGTTACAGATCATCATCGCTCCTGTCTCCGTCATCCACCACGTGTCATGAATGCGTAGCCCGAACGATTCGTTGCCCCAGCGAATGACTTCCGGGTTGAGCGGTTCGCCGACCGATAGAATGTGGCGCAGTGATGACAAGTCGTACTTCTCGAACGCTTCCTCCCCCGCGCCCATCAACATCCGGAACGCTGTCGGCGCGCTGTACCAGACGGTGACGCCGAACCGCTCGATGACCGAGTACCAAAACTCAGGGTTGAACCGTCCGCCGACGATCACGTTCGTCGCCCCGTTCAAGAACGGCGCAAAAATTCCGTAACTCGTACCCGTCACCCAGCCCGGGTCGGCGGTGCACCAGTAAATATCGTCCGGTTGCAAATCGAGCACCCATTTCCCGGTCATCAAGTGCTGGATCATGGCGTTATGGACATGCAAGACGCCTTTCGGTTTCCCGGTCGAGCCCGACGTATAATGCAAGATCATGCCGTCTTCTCGGTCGACCCATGTAATATCGAGATCGGTCGATGCATCGTTCGCCAGTTTCCGGTAATCGATGATTTTCCCTGACTCGTCGACGTCGTCGCCAACAAGCAAAATCGTCTCAAGATGTGGCAATTGATCGACGGGTATACGCGGCAACAGCGCCTCTGTCGTCACGATGACTTTCGCTTCCGCGTCGAGCAACCGGTCGTGTACCGCCTGTTCCATGAACGCCTCAAATAGCGGTCCGACAATCGCACCGAGCTTTAACGCACCGAGTAAAATAAAATAAAGTTCTGGACTCCGCGGCATGAAGACAAAGACACGATCGCCTTTCTCCACCCCAACCGATTTCAGAACATTTCCAGCGCGATTACTTTCCTGTTTCATCTGCGCGTAAGTATACCGCTCTTCCCGATCCCCATCGAAATAGAGCAGTGCCAGTTTGTCCGCCAGCTCCCCTTCAGCGTGACGATCAATCGCCTCGTACGCCATGTTGACATTTCCAGTCAGGTTCCAAGACAATAATCCTTCTGCTTGCGTCCACTCGAACGACTGACAAGCCTCTTCATACGACGCTAATTGATGCTCCCCTGATAACGCTTTCAATTTTTCCATCGTCAAAGATTCGCCTCCCCCTATAATGAATGGTGTAACCACTTTCAGTATAGTGTTAATATTATGACAAATCAATGAATTTCCAAAAACTCCAAAACAGTGTGAACGTTGTGCAATGAAAGCGCTATAATAGAACGTGAAGAAGGTGGTGACTCCATGGAAAAACAATATCATTCAAAAGTGTGGGAAACCTCACTCGGAGCCGTAATCATCGATGGACCAATCGAGAGCGACGTGCTCGCAACGTATCGGCTTGATGAAGGCTTGACCGCGTTTCGAGAGCCAGAAGACCAACATAAGGCGCTCGTTGAAATTGCCGGGTTGAAAGAAGGACGGATCATCGTGGCGCGCGTTGACGACCTCGTCATCGGTTACGTCACGTATTTGTATCCAGACCCGTATGAACGTTGGAGTGAGGGGAATGATCCATATATTCTCGAGCTCGGCGCCATCGAGGTGAGTCCACGCTTCCGGGGACAACGGATCGGTAAACAGCTACTCGAAGTGTCGATGCTAGATCCCCATATGGATGATTTTTTAATCTTGACGACGGAATACTATTGGCACTGGGATCTAAAAGGAAGCGGTCTGTCGATTTGGGACTACCGCAAAGTGATGGAGAAAATGATGAACCACGGCGGTCTTGTCTTCTATCCGACGGACGATCCGGAAATCGCGTCCCACCCGGCCAACTGTCTGATGGCCCGCATCGGAAAAAACGTGCGGCAAGAATCGATCGATCACTTCGATTCACTCCGGCTTCGACGCCGGTTCATGTATGACTGAGGAGGGTTACGATGCTGATTGAGCAAATGATGAATCGCCACGTCGTGACGATTCAACCGACCAATACGATTGCGCACGCGGCAAAACTCATGCGCGACCATAAAGTACGCCACTTGATCGTCACCAATCCGGCCCGGCAAGTTGTCGGGATTATCGGTCAGTTCGAGATGAGCGGTGCCACAAGTGTATTTCATCCAGAGAGTGAGCGTGCCGACTTTAAAAACCCCGTCTCGAGCATTATGCGTCAAGACGTGACGACGGCCCACCCGTACGATTTTTTTGAAGACGCGGCCGCCCTGTTCTATGAATATCGTTTGACGTGCCTGCCGATCGTCGAGCAAGGGAAACTTGTCGGTGTGTTGACCGAAACCGATTTACTTCGTTATTTCGTCCAATTGACGGGCGCACTCGAACCGAGCTCACAAATCGAGATCCTTGTCGAGAATACGACCGGTGCACTTGAAAAAGTGACGCGGCTCTTAGCAAAAACGAACGTGAATATCATCAACGTCTTCGTCCATCCGACACCCGATCCATATAAGCGAATCATCTCATTCCGTGTTCAAACGATGAACCCGCTGCGCATCATCGATCGATTAAAGCGAGAAGGTTTTGACGTACTGGGTCCGGAGATGTTCCAATGAGACCCGCCTACATATTCGGGGAGAATGAGAACTCGTACCGCTTCCACGCGGATCATCCGTTCAATCCGATCCGTTTAGAGCTGACGACATCTCTTCTGGTCGATTCCGGAAAACTGTCAGCCTCTGAGTGGATCGCCTCACCGATCGCTTCAGTCGAGTCGCTCGCGCTTGTCCATGACGTTGACTACATCGAGGCCGTCCAAGCAGCTGCCGCGGGTAAACTGTCAGGGCTGAAAGCAAATAAATTCGGACTCGGGACGGAAGATACGCCCATCTTCCCAGCTATTCACGAAGGAGCTGCCCGGCTCGTCGGCGGAACGATGCATGCGCTTGAACTCGTCGCGAGCGGACAAGTCGAACGCGCTTTTCACGTCGGTGGCGGGCTCCATCACGGGATGAGACGAAAAGCGTCCGGCTTTTGCGTCTATAACGACGCCGCCGTCGCCATCGCTCACGTCCGCAAGCAATATGGGACACGGGTCCTCTACGTCGATACAGACGCTCACCACGGAGACGGTGTCCAATGGCTGTTCTATGATGACGAGGATGTGATGACGCTATCGATCCACGAGACCGGCCGCTACCTCTTCCCAGGCACAGGGGCGGTCACAGAGCGCGGCAACGGGAACGGCTACGGCTATAGTTGGAACGTCCCGATTGATGCTTTCACCCAAGACGAATCGTTCCTGCGCTGTTACGAGACCGTGCTCCGGGAAGCGTGTGAGTGGTTCAAACCAGATATCATCTTGACGCAGAACGGGGCTGATGCGCACGCGTTCGACCCGTTGACGCATCTCGCCTCGACGATTCATACGTTCGAACAAATCCCTCAAATCGCCTCTCGCCTCGCCGACGAGTACACGGAAGGACGACTCGTCGCCTTAGGCGGCGGCGGGTACGACTGGTTCCGAGCTGTCCCGCGCGCCTGGTCGCAAGTGTGGGCCGGATTGACACGCGAAGCTCCGTACGCAGGCGACATCCCGTCCGCCTGGATTGAACGGTGGCAAAACGAGTCAGACCAGCCGTTGCCGACGACATGGGATGACCATGCGTACACGTTCGACCATATTCCGCGACGGCAACAAATCGAAGAGAAGAACTGGGAAGTGACGAAACGCGCATTTTGGCCGTTCATCTCAAACGACCGCAAGTCACTTTACTTATGAAAAACCCGATGTAAGTTGGCAATTGCCAACTCACATCGGGTTTTTTGATTCAGTCTTTTCGTAACGAGTCACGACGCTCGATCCGGTGCGGCAAGACGACGTTCTTCTCTTCGATTTCTTCAGCATTCAAGATTTTCGTCAATAATCGCATAGCGACAGCGCCGATGTCATACATCGGTTGAACGACCGTCGTCAACTTCGGACGAATCATCGTGGCGAGACGCGTGTTATCGTGACCGACGACTTCAAAATCGTTCGGCACAGAATACCCTGCATCTTGGATCGCATGGATGACGCCGAGTGCCATCTCGTCCGTACCGGCGAAGATTGCTTTCGGGCAGTCATCGCGTCCGAGCATCTTTTGCATCGCTTCGAGGCCAGACGCATACGTATAGTTCCCAAGAATGACATCGTTCTCACGGAACGGAAGTCCCGCATCCTCAAGGGCACGGCGGTAGCCAGAGAACTTCTTCTCGCCATTGATTTGTTGCTCGAGCGGCCCCGTGATGAAGCCGACTTGTTTATGGCCGTGGCCGATCAACATTTTGGTTGCGTCATAGGCAGCCTGCTCATAGTCGATATTGACCGCTGGGAGGTCATACCCTTGGTTCAACGTCGCTGCAAGAACGATTGGGACCGGTGATTTTTTGAACTCATCAACGAGGTCTTCGTGAAGACGGCCGCCCATGAAGATGATCCCATCGACTTGTTTACCGAGTAACGTGTTCAACAAATGAATTTCCTTGTCGCGGTTCGAGTCCGAGTTGCCGAGGATGATGTTGTATTTATACATCGTCGCTACGTCCTCGATTCCGCGTGCTAAATCAGCAAAGAAGATGTTTGAGATGTCTGGCACGATGACGCCGACTGTCGTCGTCTTTTTACTCGCAAGACCACGTGCGACGGCGTTCGGACGATAGCCGAGTCGATCGATTGCGTCCTGTACTTTTTTACGGGTTGTCGGCTTCACGTTCGGGTTTCCGTTGACGACACGTGAGACGGTCGCCATCGACACCCCGGCTTCGCGCGCGACGTCATAGATTGTGATATTGTTACTATTCATTAAAACTCCTCCTACAAGCAATGATTTTCAAACGATTTTCAAAAAACGTATCAAAAAAGGAAGACAGGTATCTGTCATCATTTTACCCTGTCTTCACGCTATATAAAACGTTTCCAATTGGAAAGCTTATTTTTTCACCAAATCAAGTTGAGGGAACTGAGCTGTGAGCCCATCGATGAACTGATCAAATTGATTGAAATCAAGCTGCTGCTGGGCATCAGACAAGGCGATTGCCGGATTCGGATGCACTTCGACCATGACGCCGTCGGCACCGACCGCGAGCGCCGCTTTCGCTGCCGGAAGCAACAAATCGCGTCGTCCCGTTGAATGGGTGACATCGACCATGACCGGTAAATGTGTCTCTTGTTTTAAAATCGGAACGGCCGTGATGTCGAGCGTGTTACGTGTCGCCCGCTCATACGTCCGGATGCCGCGTTCGCACAAAATGACTTGGCTATTGCCGCTCGCCATGATGTATTCCGCCGCATAAATGAATTCTTCGATCGTCGCCGCAAGACCCCGCTTCAGTAGAACTGGTTTTGACGTCTTTCCGACTTCTTTCAACAAATCGAAGTTTTGCATGTTGCGCGCCCCGACTTGAATGATATCGACGTAAGGCAGCGCTGACTCGACCGCACCCGGTGTCATGATCTCTGAGATGACACGCAAGTCGTGGCGATCGGCCGCTTGTTTCAACAGTTTGAGGCCTTCAAATCCGAGACCTTGAAAGTCGTACGGTGAAGTCCGCGGCTTATAGGCGCCGCCGCGCATGATTTTCACGCCGGACAACGCTAACTTCTCAGCCACTGCATTCACTTGCTCGAACGATTCGACCGCACATGGACCGGCAATCAATTGCGGCCGACCGTTACCGATGACTACATCTTTCAATGTGACGATCGTATCTTCTGCTTGACGCTTGCGCGACACGAGCAACGTTTTATCTCGATCTTCTCCTTGCAACTCGGCAGACGCTTTAAACATTTCTTTGAACAAATGCTGAAGGCGTGACGTCTCGAAAGGACCGGGATTCGAGGCGGCGATGAAATCTAACATTTCTCGTTCTCGAATCGGGTCATACCGCTCCACACCTTGAAGACGTTTCACTTTTCCAATTTCGACCGCGAGCGTTCCACGACGACTAATCAAGTCGAGCATCTCCCGGTTCAACTCATCCATTTCACGACGTAATCGATTCAATTGATCTTGTGGACTCATAATTTCCCTCTCATTCCTAAGCCGTTCTTTCCAGAAACTTAATTATAGCGAACTTTATTCGCTTTGTCATAGACAAATGGGCTATGACACAAAATCCACAAAAAAAGTGTCCGGATTGTCCGGACACTTGAAGCATTATTTATTGCCGTTCTTCAAGTCGTTCTTCAATTCTTTCAGCTCTTGTTTTGATTCATCGTCGAGCAAGTCTTTGACAGGCGCTTCGAAATCCGACTCATAGTTCGCCGACTCGTCGCGACTATTCTTCGGCTCTTGCTTGCTCGCATTCGACTTATTCGTGTTCGACTTGTTTGCTTTCGAGTTTGATTCGCCTTTTGGTTGGGCCGATTCTGGCTTAGCGTCTGTGTCAGCTTGTTCTGTTGCTTCGCTTGACGTTTCTTCTGCTGCTTGATCGAGCTGTTCTTTCACTTCGGCTTCCGCTTCCGCGACGAGCTGATCCGCTTTTTCCATCGCTTCTTCGATAGAGAGTTCATCTTCGTCGACTTGCTGTTTCAGTTCAGCAGCCTCGCGTGCCTTATCCTTGACGAGATTGAGGACCGGAGCAGCCTTGTCGCTCGCTACTTTGATCCATTCTCCGACGACCGGCTCAGCTTTTTCACGTACTTCTTTTGATTTGACGGTCAAACGTTCACGTGAAGTCGATGTTTTCTCATCGAGATAAGTGCGTACTTCGCGTCCACTTTTTGGCGAGGTGAGCAAGGCAACGGCTGCACCGATGATACCGCCGAGGACGACGCCGGCTAGGAATCCGCCGCTTGATTGCTGATCTTGATTCGTTTGGTCTTTTTTAACGTATGTCATAATATATCCTCCTTGGGCTTGTTATGATTTGATTGTATCGTCTGTCGCGATTAATCCTGGTGAGACCGATGGCGTGTCTTGCTTACGCTCCCGGCGGCCACGACGGCGTGACGGGCGCTCTTCTGAAGAAGTTTCTGTTTTGTTTTTCTTGAATAGCTCTACCGCGACCGAGCCCCAACGTACGGCTTGGGCAATCTGGTCTTTATTTTCGTCTGCTGCCACGTGAACCGATGAAGAAACTGTTCGTACCGACTCGGTCACTTCATTTAGCGATGTGCCGAGCTCGTCGAGGGCATGTGCCACCGGTGCGAGCAACTCTGTCTTCTCTTCTACGTTATCTACGAGACGGTTCGTCTTATGTAAGAGCGCCGTCACTTCCATTGTAATGCCATCTAACTGACGTTCTAAATTTTCTGTCGTATTCGCGACGCTGCCGAGTGTGCGATTGACGTTCGACAAGACGCGAGCCAAGAAAAATACAAGTACGACAAATGCAAGTGCTGCGATGAGCCCTGCAATGCCTCCTAAGGTGATTTCCATTCGTCCATTCCTCCTGTTCGATTATGTGGTGGTTTCATTATAGCACCATTATGACTGAAAAGATTTGTCACTACCGTTTTCGCCATCCGGTCTGATTATTCCTTTACCCGTTTTTATGTTTTCGATTACACTAAAATAGAAATAAATTAAAAAAAGTTTAAGGGGTGTTTGTATGAGAGATCCAAGAATCACACAATTGGCAGACGGGTTGATCAATTATTCAACCGAATTAAAGCCAGGCGAACGCGTTCTCATCGAGAATTTCGGCGTCGAGGAGTCGCTCGTCGAGGCACTTGTCGAAAAAGCGTACGAAGCTGGGGGGCATCCGTTCGTCTTGTTGAAAGAAAGCCGTATCTTGCGGAAGTTATACACGCAAGCAAGCAAGGAACAACTCGAATTGATGGCCGACATCGAACGCAAGCAAATGCAAGCGATGGACGCCTATATCGGTCTCCGTGCGGGTGATAACATTAACGAGCTGTCGGACGTTCCCGCCGAGCAACAAAAGCTTGTCGGCGCCACAATCGGTAAAATGCATACGGAAGATCGCGTCAAAGGGACGAAATGGGTCGTCTTGCGTTATCCATCACCGTCGATGGCCCAACTCGCCGGAAAATCGACGGAGGCGTTCGAAGACTTCTATTTCAACGTCTGCACACTCGATTACGGCAAGATGGACCGGGCTATGGACGCACTCGTCACGCTCATGGACCAAACCGACCGTGTCACGATCAAAGGACCAGGCACGGAGCTCACGTTCTCGATCAAAGACATCCCAGCCATCAAGTGCTCGGGTCAAATGAACATCCCGGACGGAGAAGTGTTCACCGCGCCGGTCAAAGATTCGATCAATGGCGTCATCACGTACAACACGCCATCGCCGTACCACGGTTTTACGTTCGAGAACGTGACGCTGACATTTAAAGACGGAAAGATCGTCGAAGCAACGGCGAACGATACCGAGCGCATCAATGAAGTGTTCGATACGGACGAAGGAGCTCGTTACGTCGGTGAATTCGCGATCGGCGTGAACCCTTACATCCAACATCCGATGAAAGATATTTTATTCGACGAGAAAATCGATGGCAGTTTCCACTTCACCCCGGGACAAGCGTATGACGATGCCTATAACGGCAACAACTCTTCCATCCATTGGGACCTCGTCAATATCCAACGCCCTGACTATGGCGGCGGCGAGATTTGGTTTGACGACGTCTTGATCCGGAAAGACGGCCGTTTCGTCGTCGACACGTTACAACCGTTGAATCCAGAAAACTTAAAATGAACGAAAAAAGGTGCGCCTCCAAATTTGGCGCACCTTTTCATTATAGTTTCGTCTTTCTGCCGAGAGCGGCAGACATCATCCAAATTTCTTTTTCGAGGCGTTCGATGTGGGAAACGAACGTATCTTCGATCGCTTCGTCCCCGTCCTCAAAGTTTTCCATCGCATCTTGCATTTCTTGACGGATTTGTTTGAAATCAGTGATCACGTCTTTGATCATCTGTTCTGTATCGGCGTGACGATCACCTTCTTGTAGTGTCGAGTGCTCTAAATACTCTTTCATCGTCGCATACGGTTCCCCGTCATTCATGAGTAAACGCTCGGCGACATCGTCATACAGCTCAGCGACCAAGTTGTAAAGCTCCTCTAATTTTTCATGGTATGTGAAGAAGTGAGGTCCGCTAATATACCAGTGGTAGTTATGAAGTTTGACGAATAGTAGGCCGTAGTTGGCCACCTCTTTGTTCAACGTATTCAATGAGCCTTGGCTTGCCATTCTTAACATCTCCTTTTTTGTGTTCAGTCGATAATACTATTTCCTTCTTTATTCGAGTTTAAACACAAAAAAAGCGAATGGCCCGGGCCATCCGCTCACAACTTACGCTTCGAGTTTGACGAAGTTCTCATACTCGCGTTGATACGTCTGAATATCTCCTGCTCCCATGAACAACAAGACCGCATCACGATGTTGACGGAGAACGCCGACATCGGTACGTTTCAAAACGTTGGCACCGTCGATCCGCGACTGAAGGTCTTCAATCGTGACCGTTCCTTCTTGTTCTCGGGCTGAGCCAAAGATATCGCACAAATAAACGGCGTCTGCTTCGGCGAGTGATGACGCGAAGTCATCCATAAACGACTTGAGACGCGTGTACGTATGCGGTTGGAAAATCGCGACGACTTCCCGTCCGGCGTACTTTTTACGTGCCGCTTCAACAGTCGCACTGATTTCGCGCGGGTGATGCGCGTAATCATCGATCAGGACTTGCCCATCGAGCGTCGATTCACTGAAACGGCGTTTAACGCCGTTGAACGTCTCGAGGCGCTCTTTCACAAGATCTTTCGATAAGTTCTCGTAGTCGCACGTCGCGATGACGGCAAGGGCGTTCAAGACGCTGTGGTTACCATATCCCGGAATGCGGAACGTCCCATAGAAATCGTCACGCAAATAGACGTCAAACGTCGTCCCGTTATCCGTCGAGTTCACGTTTTCGGCACGGAAATCGTTATGGGCACCAAACCCGTAATAGACGATCGGCACGTTCGCTTGAATCTGTTGAAGATTCTCATCGTCACCACAAGCGATAATACCTTTTTCCACTTGTTTCGCCATTTCTTGGAACGCATCAATGACATCGTCTAAGCCAGAGAAATAATCTGAATGATCAAAATCGACATTCGTCATAATCGCATAGTCTGGGCGATAGTAAAGGAAGTGACGCTTATACTCACACGCTTCAAACACGAAGTTTTTCGAGTCTTCCACGCCTTCGCCCGTACCGTCTCCGATCAAGAATGATGTCGGCTCAATCCCACGCATGACATGAGCGAGCAGACCCGTAGTAGACGTCTTTCCATGCGACCCTGTGATGGCGACACTTGTATAATGATCCGCTAGTTCACCGAGGAACTCGTAATATTTATAAATCGTCAACCCGAGCTCACGCGCGCGTAAGATTTCAGGATGATCGTCAGTGAACGCATTTCCTTGAACGACGATTTGACCTTCAGTAATATTTTCAGGATCAAACGGAAGAATTTCGATACCTTTCCGTTTCAATGCTTCTTCTGTAAAAAATGTTTTGTCAACGTCCGAACCTCGGACTTCATTGTTCATATCATTTAAAATTTGAGCTAAAGGACTCATGCCCGTTCCTTTAATTCCGACGAAGTGATAACGGTTCATCTGTAAATAGCCCCCCTAATTCATTGCGGTTTGCAGAAAAAGCGACAAACCTTTGTCATTATAGCAAAACTCATGGAGTCGTGCTATTACAGATTATTGTTTTTTTGAGCAAGGCGTCGGCTGCGATACATCGCCATCCGGTCTTGCGGAGTCATCATGACGTTTAATGGGGGGCTATCCGCTTTGTAAGACACGTTGACAGCAGGTGTCAACTCGGCTTCGTCAAGAGCGTGAAAGGGCTCGTCGGTATCGGTCTGTAATGTTTTTGCAACATCCTCGACGACAGGAGCTACTTCTTCGACCGATGTCACTTCGATTGAAACGTCCGCTGAAGCTGCCTCTTCTTTTTCTTCACGGACGACGATCTTTGACGTTTTCAAATGGGTCGAACCCATGAACACAGAGGCAAAACCGTCTTCTAAAATAGATACGTCTCCGAGTAACGGTTTCAGATCACTCGACGAGTCCGATGCGTTGTCGGCCTCCGACACAGAAGACTCATCATCGAGCACGTCAGATGTTTCCGGGGAAATAGTCGTCTCTTCTGGCTCAGAAGGCTCGGTAACAGTCTGATGTTCTGCCGAGACCGTTTCCTCTACCACGAATGGTGACTCCATCGACTCGTTCACTTCCACGACAACCTCGTCTGGAACGAAAGATTCTGTAACTTGCACAGGTTCCTCTACGACTATTTCCTCGTTAGCAGGCACTGGAGTCGATGGTTCTGAATCAATATCAGGCTCGCTTTGATTGATAGACAAATCGTCTCTCGTCTCGGGCGAATGCTCGGTCGGTAAGTTGATCTTTGGTTTCGGTCGCGCATATCCATAAATCGGAGATGGGACGTCAGACGGAATAAACTCGCCCGTTGGTTCAGGTTTTGGTGCAGGCGCACTCTTCTTCCCTTCTTGGGATAGTTCGCGCCGAATTCGCTCTGCTTGCTGTTTTAATGAACGTTCATATGCATCCATACTTGATTCCTCGCTTTTTCGCTCAATCCTCATTTAGCAAAAAACCGGTCGAGTTTAGCGACCGATTTCAAATGCTTTCCCTACTTCATATTCGTCATCTAACACTAAAATTCCTTTTTCTTGCGGCGCATCAGGAAGGTTCAACTCGCGGGCTGAACAAATCATCCCGTGCGAGCTCTCGCCACGGAGTTTAGACGGCCGGATAATGAGACCAGACGGCATGACCGCTCCTGGTTTCGCGACGACGACCTTTTGCCCGGCCGCAACGTTCGGTGCTCCACAAACGATTTGAACCGTACCTTGATCGATTTCGACTTGGCAAATCGATAATTTATCCGCATCGGGATGTTTCTCAGCCGATTCGACATAACCGACAACGAACGTCGGCGTGAAGTTAACGCCCGATAAATCCACTTCGATATTTTGCTTGCGTAAAATGACACCGAGCGTCTCAATCAATTCTGCCGTCAAGTCGACCGGCCCGTGCCAGTCACTGACATTGAAATAATTACTCGCATTAAACACGTTGTAGCCGTTCACTGATCCGTCCGCCGCTTTAACGATGGCGACATCGTCTTTTCGTTCGACGACTTGATGATGGCGATCACCTTCTTTTAACAACACCATGAGAACATCGCCAATTCCTTCGCGGTTATAAAAAGCATTAATTTGCATACATAAATACGCCCCTTCTTTCAAACTAGACACAAATAGTTTAGCAGATTATGCGTCCGTTGGTGGGTTCTTTTTTCCAACAATAAAAATTGGTTCGAGAACGCCGTCCTCATAATGAAACGCAAGAGCTGTCACCGGGATGCGTCCGTTCGTAAAAAAGTCGAACATGAGCTGTTGCATCGCGTCGTATCCTTGATCGTTTCGGATATCGGCAATGATCATCACATCTTGATGCGGGACCCCGACTAACATGTCCCCTTCGATTCGTCGATCCATGACCCGTAAAAATTCGTCATTGAGGATACGGGACGCCTCGTATCCGTCGCGGGCAGACAGGAAATAGAATTTGTTGCCGGCGACATCGTCTTCTTTTAAGTCGGTCGGTAACTTTTTCACGTTATCCCGCGCCACTTGATCGACTCGCTCTTTCGTCATCGTCGCATTCAAATGCCGCTCTTCAATCAAACGATACCCGTGGCCAAGGTCGAGGGCATAGTAGATGGCCGTCTCCGCCGTATGCGGTGTCGTGAGGAGCGCTTGTCCGGTTTTTGTTTCTGTCGAGAACGAACCGGCCCGAATGACCGGGAAAATTTGGGCTTCGTTGCCGACTAATTCAATCTCTTGGTCGGCTGTAAGGGCCGTCTTTATATAGTCGACGACTTCTTCAACCGCAACATTGCCGCGAACTTTTGCTTTGGCAACAAGTGGGGCCAATCGAATGTTGACGCCGAACCGGTCAGCTGCCCGTTCGATTCGTAACACTTCATTTTCTCTGTCATAAGACGTCCGATACCCGTCAGTGAATTGACGTTCGATCGCTCGCCGCAGTTCATTCCGTTCCATCTAGATCACCCTAACTCGCTAAGAAATGCTTCGACTTGCTCCGGCGTTTTACGTTCGCGTCCGACATAGCGGTCCACTTCTTGTCCACTGTTGAAGGCGACAAAACTCGGAATTCCGAAAATATCGAGTTCTTGTGCGAGCTCCATCCAGTCGTCACGGTCGACGTAATAGAACGTCCACTCGTTGAACTTTGATTCTAGTTCGGGCATGAACGGATCGAGGAAGCGGCAATCGCCACACCATGTCGCCGAGAACATAAACACAGTCTTTCCTTGCTTCGCTTCCGTATATTCAGTCATCGTTGTCAGTCGTTTCATCTTCATCACTCCTGTTCTATTTTCCTCGTTAATGATAGCATAAGTCCGTTCTCACAATCCGCTCTCGTGTTTTGCTATAATCAAGGGCGAAGACTATTTGAAAAAGGTGACGATATGACAAAATGGACGCGTGAACAATTAAATCCGGATATGAAACACCCACTCGAACAGCTCGTCGGCGCCGTCGGAATGCTCTCCATTCTCCGCTACGGGTACTTGTTCATCGATACAGATAAGACACGAAGTCAGATTCTCGTTTGGCTCATCGTTGGATTCGCCATCATTTACATCGTAGAACGTGGGTTGAAACGCCTCGTCCGCTACTTGCCGATTGTCAGGAAACGTTTTTTACTTCCCATCTACGCGTTGATACTCACGCTGTTCTTCGTCAGCTTTAGAATCCCGCGCGAAACCGTCGAGACCGTCCGTAACTTCTTCGGCTGGTGATCTGCTCGGCGTCATATGAATAAGCGTCTCGCAACTTGGCGAGACGCTTATTTTTTGTGTGTCGGTTCAATATTCGATTTTCATATCATTCGGCTGAATCCGGTTCATCCGGGTCAATACTTGATATACCGCATAGCTGAGTATGGCCGGACCGACTATCAAGAAACCGAAGACGACGATCAACGTATGCCAACTGAAGCCCATCGTTTCGAGCATGACGATCGGACCGACGAGCCCGCTCGTCCCCATCCCGGCCCCTGCCGCGACACTCTCTAATTCAAACAGCAAGATGGCGATCGGGGCGAGCACCGCACCGGCAACCGTCGGGGGCAGTAGGATCCATGGATTTTTGACGATATTCCCGACTTGAAGCATCGATGTGCCGATCCCTTGGGCAACCGCTCCACCGATACCGTTGTCCCGGTAACTCGTGACCGCGAACCCGACCATTTGGGCCGCACAACCGACCGTCGCCGCACCGGCGGCGATCCCGCTAAGCCCGAGCATGAGCGCGATGGCCGCGCTTGAAATCGGGGCCGTCAACGCGAGACCCATGAGCGTCGCGACGATGACGCCCATAATGAGCGGTTGTTGTTCAGTCCCCCACTCGATCCACGTGCCGAGTTGGGTCATGAACAGACCGACATATTTCCCGATATACGTCGCACTCAAGTAACCAATCGCGATCGTCGTGAATGGCGTCACTAAAATATCAAGCTTCGTTGACTTCGAGACGAGCTTGGCCAGTTCGACCGAAAGAAGCGTCGCGACATAACTACCCGCCGGCCCGAACTCATAGCCGAACGTCCCGACGACGAGCGCTGAAAACAAGATGAGCGGCGGAGCCTGGAGCGCATAGGCGATCGCAATCCCGATGGCCGGTCCCGTCAAACTGATGGCGACGTCTCCGATTTGTTGGAGTGTATCGCCGAGACCGCTAACGCTCGTACCGAGCAGTTGTCCGCCAATCGTCTTCATGATCAACCCGATAATGAGTGTACTGAATAATCCGAGTGCCATATAGCTGAGCGCCGTCACGAAGTAGAGTGACGGGCTGAGCGTGATCCCTTTCTTCTTGAGCATGGGATTCACCCCTCTTTCTATTGTCTTGTCAGCCGTAAAGTTTATGTCTTCACACTTTTCTCAGTATAATCTTTTTCCGGTAAATATCAACAGGAAAAAACGCCACTCAGTTAAAGTGGCGTCGTTCATTAACGGGATGCGCGGAGCGTTTCCATCGTCGAACGGTCTAACCGTTTGACGAGCGCTTTTAGAAGCGCTTTGGCCGCATCGTAGTCATCCGTGTGCAAAATCGAGGCGTGCGTATGAATGTAACGGGCTGCGACGCCGATGACGGCGGTCGGCACACCTTGCCCACTCATATGAATACGACCTGCGTCCGTCCCACCTGGTGACACGAAGTATTGTGTCTTAATGTTTTCATCTGACGCTGTATCGAGCAAGAAGTCACGCATTTCCGGAGACATGACCATGACGCGGTCAAGAATCCGGATGAGCGCGCCTTCGCCGAGCTGACCGAATTCCGTCTTATTGCCGGAAGCATCATTGGCTGGCGACGCATCGAGCACGAGCGCGACGTCCGGCTGAATCATCTCGGCAGCCGTCTGGGCTCCGCGCAGGCCGACTTCTTCTTGGACAGTCGCACCCGAGAACAAAATGTTCGGATGATCTGCTTTGGTCGTCTCTTCGAGCAACTCGACGGCGAGACCGACGCCGTAGCGGTTGTCCCATGCTTTGGCCATAATTTTTTTCGGATGGTGGAGCGGAGTGAATTCACTCGTCGGCACGGCAGGAAGTCCTGGCCGGACGCCCCATGACTCCGCCTCTTCTTTTGAGTCGGCTCCGATATCGATGAACATCTGCTTGATTTCCATCGGCTTGTTCTGCGCCTCAGGCCCAAGTAAATGCGGAGGCGTCGAGGCGACAACACCCGGGATTTTCCCGTTCGATGTTACGATGTCGAACCGTTGTGCCATCAGTACTTGGCTCCACCAGCCGCCGAGCGGTTGTATGTACAGCATGCCGTTCTCTGTGATCCGTGTGACCATGAACGCGACTTCATCCATATGACCGGCGACCATGATGCGTGGTCCCGACTCGTCCCCGACTCGTTTCCCGAAGATTGAACCGATTCCGTCCATCATCACATCATCGACGTGCGGAGTGATCCGGTCACGGACAAATTGACGAACTTCTGATTCGAAGCCGGGCGCTCCTGGCAATTCCGTCAACGTCTTAAATAATTCTCTCGTTTTTTGTTCCATTTTATTTCATCCTTTCACTCGTTCTGGTCTCATTATATACAGAATATTTCGATGGAAGCGAATGCTTTTCATTCCAATGGGGTACAGGTTTTGGTACGATGTACATGATAGCCATAGTTCAAGGGGAGGTAGTCATATGAAGAAAAGATATTGGTTAGTTGGAATCGGGGTTGCCGTCGTTGCCGCACTTATGACGAAAAAAGTGTTAGATGAACGAAGCTTATCGGCTGAAGATGCGCTCGAGTACACGAAACGGGCGTTTTCAGCGAAAGGTCACGTCCAAGGCGCATGGATCTCGGCATCACCGGAGATCTATACTTATGACGGTCGTGAGTATGATGTTTACAAAGGCGGGATTTCGGTCCTCGAGAGCGACGAAGAAACGACGTACCAATTCACGGTCGATTCAGAGACTGGCGCTTTACTTGAATATGTATGAGACAAGGTCGGCGAAACAATTCGCCGACCTTTTTTGTTTAGTCCTTTCGAAAGAGTGGAAAATTGAAAATGGTAGTTTTCAAACTTAAAAAGGAGTGATCCCACGTGAAAAAACTGATTGGTGAAGCAAGTGAACTTGTGTCGCAAATGGTCGAAGGGATGGTACACGCCCATCCTGAACTGTACGGTCGCGTCGAAGGGGTAAACGTCATCTGCAGAGCGGACGGCGCCAAATCCGGAAAAGTCGGACTCGTCTCAGGTGGCGGAAGCGGGCATGAACCTGCACACGCCGGTTACGTTGGCGATGGGATGCTCGACGCCGCTGTTTGTGGTGAAGTGTTCACGTCCCCGACCCCAGACATGGTACTCGAAGGCATCAAAGCGGCGGACGGCGGCAACGGTGTGTTGCTCGTTGTCAAAAACTATTCCGGTGATGTCATGAACTTCGAACTGGCCGGCGAACTTGCCGACGCCGAAGGGATCAAAGTCGATCACGTCGTCGTCGCTGATGACGTCGCGATTTCAAATAAAGAAGACCGCCGTGGCGTAGCAGGCACGGTGTTCGTGCATAAGATTGCCGGAGCCGCAGCAGCGAGCGGGAAGTCATTGGAAGAAGTGAAAGCGCTCGCTAAAAAAGTCGCAGCTCACGTCCGCTCGATGGGAATGGCGGTCGAGCCGTGCTACATGCCAGTGAGCGGTAAACCTGGCTTTGACTTGAACGAGGAAGAGATGGAAATCGGGATCGGGATTCACGGCGAGCGCGGTGTCGAACGGAAACCGACGACCGACGTCGATTCGATTGTCGACGACCTGCTCGAACATCTGACAAAAGAAGTCGAGCCTGGAGAAGTCGCCGTCATGGTCAACGGTATGGGGGGGACACCGCTCTCTGAGCTTTACGTGACGTACCACTTCGTTGCCAAAAAATTAGAAGCGGCTGGTTACACGTTAAAACGTAAATACGTTGGTAACTATATGACATCTCTCGAGATGCATGGTTTCTCCATCACCCTGTTACCGCTCGACGATGAATTGACAAGCTATCTTGACGCGCCATCAGCGGCGCTCGGTTTCAAAATCTAACAAACGAGGTGTTTAATCGATGTTGACGATTGAAGGGTTCAAACAAGCGCTCCGACATGCCCAATCTGAGATTGAAGCGAATAAAGATACACTGACAGACCTAGACCGGGCGATCGGGGACGGTGACCACGGTATCAATATGTCACGTGGCTTTGATGCGGTCGTTGCGATCCTCGACGATGAGTACGCTTCTCTCGGTGAGTTGAGTAAAAAAGTCGGGATGACGCTCATGTCAAAAGTCGGCGGTGCGGCCGGCCCACTCTATGGCTCGGCATTCGTCAAGGCAGCACCGAAATTTGGTGACGCGACCGAGGCCGACTTCGCGCTCGTGAAAGAAGCGCTAGAGGAAGGGACGGCTGCGATCAAAGCCCGAGGCAAGTCCACCGCCGGGCAAAAGACGATGGTCGACGTCTGGGAGCCATTTTTAGACGGTTTGAGCGAGTCAGATAACTTTACCTCAAAGTTGGATCATCTCGTCAATGAGACGGAAAGGATGGTGGCGACGAAAGGCCGCGCCTCGTACTTCGGAGAGAACTCTCGCGGTACAATTGACCCTGGCGCGTTGTCCAGTTCAATCGTCTTGAAAGCGATTATGAAGGAGGTCGGTTAACATCGTAGAGCTCATCATCGTTTCGCATAGCGCTAAAATTGGTGAAGGGATTCAAGATTTGATGAAAGAGATGGCTCCAGCCGTTCCGATTCATCTTGCGAGCGGACTAGAAGACGGCAGTATTGGAACCGATGTGACCCGTATCCTCGAGGCCATCGAAACCGTCGACAAAGAGGCACTCATCCTGTCCGATATCGGATCGGCGACGATGAACGCTGAGCTTGCTATCGATATGTATGAAGGCGATAAGAAAATCAAGTTCTATGACGGCCCGATCGTCGAGAGCGCGTTCGTCGCAGCCGTCTCTTCAGGAAACGGCATGGGTCTTGATCAAATTATGGAACAGTTGAAAATGGCGTAAAAAAAGAGCCAATTCGCGAAAAGCGAATTGGTTCGTCTTTTTTTATGTTCGATGACCTTGAGGCGCTCTACCCGGCACAAGATTGAAAAAATGGTATGTATACGGTCTCTCCAGGCCAGTGAACTGGCCAGCTTCTTCATGTTTTATGCGGTGGCTGCCATAAGGTTGGCGCGATGGACGATGGAGAAGTCGACATGGCGGTCAATCTTACGGACGAGGTGGTTTTTCGGGACCAACTGGTCTAACAAGGCGTCGGTGCGGATCGGTTCATGATGATTCCCTTCCTGTTCGGAGGCGGTGACGGTCCATACATACCGTTTTCCGTTTTCATCGGTTCTAAGAACATATCCAGGGCTTTTTTCTTCGGCCATCGAGGCCTCAGAAAAAGACAAACGGCCGCCAGATGGCGACCGTTTGCGTTGCTCGTCCGACGGCGCCCCGACTCCTGCAGGAAAGCAATCCAACGGAGACCCAGCAGCGACGCGAGTCGCGATGCGGCTCCGGGATTGCCTGCGGAAAGCGTGGGCGCCGGAAGGACGAGCGATTCTATTGATGTTAGTCAACAAGCTGAAGAGCCTCTCGGCTCTTTTTTAACGTGGATTATCGTTTTTCTCATAAATCGGATTCATGTAATCTGTTGTCGAGTAGAAGCGTGGTACGACGAAGAAAAGAATGAGCGCCGGAACCGCGATTAAGAGCAACATGATCAGGACCGGCAACCAGTAGATGATCTGTTGACCGAGCATGTCGATGTTCGCGTCCGAAAACTCGGTCGCGCCTTCGACTTCGACAAGGTCAGCCGTCGTCAGAATCTTGTTGTCCGTCGCATCGTAATAATGGAACTCCGTCTTACGTGTGATGAAGATGCCGTCACGTACCGTATCGAGTTCGACGACCGCTGCGATGACTTCGTTGCCGTTCGAGTGCGTGAGCGTCTCTTCTTTGACGATCTTAGCCGTTCCTTCTTTATAGTCGTAATGCGTCGCTTTCAAATCCTCTTCGAGTGCGTCTAAGAACGCCTCGTTTGCCGAGGTATTGAGTGGTGCGATTGTTAGAATGAAGATTACTGCAAGCAGGCTTGCCCATGCTTTTTTCAACATCCCCATATTCCCCCTTCTCTAATTCCAATTTAGCGTCATTCCTATTGTACCAAGAAGAAAGAAAAAAGTGTGAAGAAAATGCTATCAAAATAAGAAAAAAGCGTGTCAAGTTTTCGGTCGGAACGCTGCTTCCATCCGGTAGATCGGCTGACCCATGGCGCTGAAGCGCTCTTCGTACTCGGTACGAACGTTGTCACCCGGTTCATTCACGTGCAAATCGAGTGAAATATCCGTGAAGTACATGCCGTATTGGCTCATGCTCTCGAGCGAATATTCGAACAGCCCCCGGTTGTCCGTCTTAAAGTGGATTTCGCCCCCACGAGGCAGAATCGCTTCGTATGTGGCCAAAAACGTCTTATACGTCAAGCGGCGCTTCGCATGTCTCGTCTTTGGCCAAGGGTCCGAGAAGTTCAAGTAAACGCGGTCGACTTCCCCTGCTTCGAAGTAATCGACGAGTTGCTTCGCATCGACGGTCAAGACGCGTACGTTTGGCATCGGCGTTTCGACGAGTTTTTGGACGATCGAGACGGCAACGCTCTCGAATAGCTCGATGGCGATGAAGTTGGCGTCCGGGAACTGTTGGGCCATCCCAAGAACGAATTGCCCTTTCCCAGAACCGACCTCGATAAAGAGTGGATTGTCGTTACCGAATTCGGTTTTCCAACCTCCTTTCAACTGTTCGGGATTCGTGATAAATACATGTTCTTGGGCCTGCATGTAATCTTTAGCCCAAGGTTTATGGCGTAAGCGCATTGAAATCCTACCTTTCGTTCATGAAATGTTCAAGTTTCTGCTGACTGAGCCGCTTCACGCGAGCAGTCCCCTTGCGATTATACACGAAATCATTGTTTAATGAACATGAATCATCCCTCACAAGGAGGTTAAATCAATGAGCACGTTAGATCAATTCTTAATCTTTTATGCGGCCCCGCTCACGTTTTTCGGCGCCGTCATCGCTACGTTCGTCTGGGCGTACTTTATGAAACCTGAAGATGTCTGATGTATATCGAAAGGGATGACTCACATTCGTGAGCCATCCCTTTTTTCATTGCGTCCGTTCATCCGCTTCGTCGAGAAGCTCACGAAGCACGGTCAAACCTTCAGCTCTTGCCATGGCGCTCTGTTCACCATAGATGGTCAACACCGTCTGGGCAATCGCGTACCAGTGCATCCGGTAATGCAGATCGGCGGTCAGCGTGATCCCGTAATGACTGAACCACTCTTCCCAATCGACTTCATCGACATAGCTATAGACGACCATCGCCAAATCAAACGCGCGATCCGCGATAATGGCGTCGTCCCAATCGGTCAAATAAAGAAGTCCCGACTCATCCTCAATCCAATTATTGTGATTGAGGTCAGAGTGACAAACGACCAGTTCGCGCTCGTCATCGGGCAGCCGATGGTCTGATAACCAACGGACCGCCTCATCGATCGTCTCATCTGCCTCATCCTGCTCATAGGCGGCACATTGCCGGTACAACAGTTCTGAAGTGACCGGTGTATGGTTTAACTGCTGTAACATGAATAATAGCTCTTTCGAATGATGGATCTTTCCGAGTTGCGCCGCCACTTCGGAACGCTCCATGTCGGCAGGCGATAACTCACGACCTTCGATGAACTGTTGGGCACTGAGAACGTCTCCGTTGAACATCCGCTTCGTCCACAATAGTTTCGGGACGATGCCTTCGGCGGATAGAATCGCTAAAAATGGAGACGAATTCCGTTTAACAAAGATTTTTTGTTGGTGCGTCGTCGCTACGTACGCTTCACCCGTAATCCCGCCTGCGGAAGCCACTGTCCACTCTTCACCGAGGGCACCGATTATATCTGAATACATGTTCATCACGCTCAAATCTCATTGGAAGTTAAAAAGATACAATCACAATATTAACACGCGATAATCGTCATTGACAACGACTCGACTTGAATCTGACTCGGGTTTCGAACAATCGGCGTCAAACTCGCCTTATCCCCTTGCACATATACGTTCCAGTCGCCTTCGGCTTGGAACGTCACTTGCTCGAACGTCCCGTTCAAATACACACGCACTCGCTGCCAAGCATCGTAAGAATGGCTCGCTGTCAGTTCGTAAGCGATCACGCCAGGCGGCGACGGGAGAAACTTGAACTGCTCGACTACTTTTTGACGGGTATCATATCGGAAACACGTGTGGCGCCGGCGTAACTTGAGCAGCGTTTTCACATACTCCACTTCTGTCGCCCGACTGTCACGAAGGTCCCAATCAAAATGATTGATTCGGTCAGGGGCGTTATAGCTGTTCTCTACGCCTTGTTTCGTCCGACCGAACTCTTGTCCGGCGTGAAGGAACGGAACGCCTTGTGACGTGATGACGATCGCTGTGGCCAGCCGTTGCATCCGTAACCTCGTCGTCTCATCCGTATCCTCACAAGCGAGCAGCAATTTATCAAACGTCGTATAGTTATCATGCGCTTCCACATAATTGATCGTATATTGCGGACTCGGGAACCGACCGACGGTGACGTTCGGAATCTGAACGGCACCGGTGATGCATTCACGAAGTTCCCACTCCCGCCATTCGTTCCCGGATACGAAGCCGCGCTCGCGCTCGTTGAACGATGAACCTTTCAGCGCATCTCGCATCATGTCGTTAAAATGACCAATTCGTGGCATATGCGCCGCATTATGGGAAGACGCCTTCAAGGACGGGCCGAGCGGTGTCGCCAAATCCCAACCTTCTCCATAAATCAAGATCGATCGGTCGACTTTATCAAGCGACATTCGAACTTGGTTCATCGTTTCCACATCATGGATTCCCATCAAATCGAATCGAAAACCGTCAACTTGATACGTCGTCGCAAAATAAGTGATGCAATCGACAATCATGCGACGCATCATATACCGTTCAGACGCTGTATCATTCCCGACACCGGTACCGTTTGCGACCGTTCCGTCGTGCTCATACCGGAAATAATAATACGGCACGAGCGCTTCGAGCGATGACTGTTCACGAATAAACACATGGTTCATGACGACATCGACGACGACGCGCATCCCGGTTTTGTGTAACTCATTCACCATTCGGGCATATTCGAGCACTCTTGTTGTCGGGGTGCTTGGATTTGAAGCGTAGCTCCCTTCTAAAGCGAACCAATGAATCGGGTCGTACCCCCAGTTATAAGGCATGCGTGTCAACTCGTCGACACTGCCGAAGTCATGGACCGGGAGCAATTGCAAATGTGTGACGCCTAACTCTTTCAAGTAATCGAGACCGGCACTCTTGTTACCGGTCGTCCGAATCCCGGTTTCGACGATGCTGCCATACAATCCGTTTAGACGGCTCGTCGAAGCGGGGTGGCTGGTGAAGTCGCGGATATGAAGTTCATAGATGACGGCGTCAGTCGCTTTTCGGAGCGGCGGCCGTAACACCGGTTCAACGTGTTTCGTAATCTCGGCTTCGACATCGACCAATACGCCAAATTCGCCATTCAGGCTGACGGCTTTCGCGTAAGGGTCGACGATATCGTTCGTTTCGACCGGTGTTTTGACGTGAAGACGATACAGCAACCCTTCGTAACCTTTCGGCACCTCGGCATGCCAGACGCCGCGGGTACCGCGCATCATCCGAAATCGCTCGATTTCCCGATGCGTGTCTTCATCATGCACCGTCACCCAAATCGAGAAAGCGACAGGCGACCAGACGAATACGTCAATCACATTTATGCCAAAGAGGAGTCCGAGCGGTCCATCGTAGGCGTATCTGCGTTCAAACTCATTCGTCTGGACAATTTCTCTCGGGACGACCACGATCGTTTTATGTCCAGGATGAAATACGGTATAAACCGATTCCAGCGTTACCGGGCGTGCGAGACGAATATCCCGTTCAATCGTCCCGGTCTCAGTTGATCGTTCTTCGAGCACCACGTAAGTGACAGGGCGCCCGTTTTGTTCGATTTGTACTGGAATAGACTCATATTCGGCGATGACTTCGAGTCGAATCGTCTCAAATGAGAGGAGCGTTGCCCGCTCGATCGTCACATGCGTTGTCGCCTGTTGGTCAGGTGTGTGATACATACTCGTTCCATCCTCTCCTACTGATCCAAAAATTGTCGAAACGGCATCTGAGCTGTCGTATCTAGAAGTTTCGCCACATCTCGAATTTGTTGGGCTTTCACGATGGGTGCCCTCGCATTGACTTGTTTCATCCATTGGTCGTAATCAGACCTTGAAACAAACTGGGTCGCGCGTGTCTCTGGCACATGATCGAAATAGCCGTTCGGAGCCAACGCCACTTTTTGGATGACCCCATCATAGGACGGAAGAAACTGTCTTACCATCTCTTCGGTGCGTGTCAATGCGATGAGCGGATTGACTACACGTTTATTTTCCCCTTTGAGCGGTTGATGAATCCAAGTCTTCTGTTTCGATACGTGATAGATGCTGCGGTCTCCTTCAAGCCATTCAACGAGATAAATATGCGACGGTCCAACGATGATATGGCTTAGTTCAACCATGGCCCCGTTCCACTCGACGACAGGACGATACATGAAAAAGTGATGCTCGTTCCATTCTGTGAGCATATGCCGATAACTATAGTCCCGCAAAAAAGCTAATAGTGGCACATCTGCTTCTGTTGCCCCTTCGCACGCAAATTGAAGCTTTTGGATGCGGCGCCGGTTTGTGAGCAGCGTTTGAAATTGCTTTTCCGTCAACGGGTTCGCTTCGAGCTCGATGCGCTCTGTACGACGCCAAAATTTCCACCACGGGTTTTCAAACTCCATGATTTCCGGCGGAGTTAGCCGATTCAAGTCGTGGAGCCTGCGCATTCGCGCCGTATCGGATTCGATATACTCTTGAAAACGATTGAATTGATCGAGCATGTTCCGTTCATATTTAGAAATTACGTCAAAAATTTTAATCGGGATCGCCATGTGTCCTCCTCTGAATGCGCTAGCGGAAATACTTCAACTGCTTCATAGGCAGGAGTCTGTGTCGGATTAATTCGATAGAGCACTACTTCTGTGATTGCTTCTTCCACGTCAAACGCAGGTGCGATATAAGGAATCCGCTCGCCGGTATCCCACTTCTTTGCAAGGGTGACGTGTGCTGCGAACGGTTTCCGATCGATGGCTGAAATCTCTTCTGTCAATTTTCGCCGAAGTGCACTGACGAATGTCGAAAGCGCTACAGACGGATTCGGGATGATTGTCAGCACGCGCGGACGATCGGGTCTCCCAAAATGATCAATCTGCTGAAAACGTAACGTGAACGGCGCCGTTTCGTGCGCCACGTCTCGAGTGATCTCTTTGACTGCCTCTACTTGGTCATCGTCTAACGCCCCTAAAAATTGAAGCGTCAAATGAAATTCCTCTGGCCGATAAACGCGGCGATAGGAATAGAACGGCAAGATGTCCCGTTGGATTTGTTCAAACTGTCGCGCTTCAATCGGGAGCGCTATAAAATAATGTGTCGACATCGCTCGTCATCCTTTCTCGCGGAACCGTCTCAGTCCCAAGAATAAAATCGCGCCGATGACACTGACTGCTGTGTACATCCAAAATACACCGATAATGCTGTCTACTTCAATGATTATCCCGCTCAACTGATTGAACGCGGCCGTCGCCAAGCCCGATGTGACAGCCATATAGACGCCAATCGCTGTCGAGGTGACGTTTAAGCTGACGAGACTTCGGACAAACTGAAGTGCAACCGGAATGAGCAACCCGACGACGAGTCCTTGAACGATGGCAAGCAACCAAACGACCCACAACGACGGTTCGAGTGCGAGCCAACCGTTCCGAAGCGCTGAAATCATAGCTGCCCCCGCGAGTACGTTGACGGTGCCGAGACGTGCGACAACTTGATGCGCCACTTTCATAAACGGGATTTCACAGAGCACCGCTACTAAAAACAACGTCCCGACGAGCGTCGTCGAGCCGCCGATGCTCGTCACATAAATGCCAAAGTAGTAGTTGTTTGCATAAATCGGACCGAAGACGAGCATGCCGCCGACTAAAAACGCCACGAACGGTGCATTCCAAATGGCTGACCAAGCGAACGGGGCGACTGTCGCCGTATGGGTTACACCCGTATCCGCAATTTGCTTCAAGGCGACGGTTCCGACGACGAGTACGATCGCACTAAGCAGAAACGTACTCGATAACCCCCATGACGTATCCGCAATCCGGCCGATCATGAAGACCGCGATGGCAAACCCGGCCGAGCCGAACAAACGGATGGCTCCGTAATCGATTTTAGCACGGGACGTGTAATCGAGCGTCATCATATCGACGAGCGGAATGTGGGCACATTGAAATATCGACCAGGCTACCATTAACAGAATGATCCAGACGTACGACGTCGCAAATAAAAATGTGATCGAGATCGCCGCAGCCGCAATCATTGCTAACATTAACCAGGCGCGGGTTCGGCCCGTGCGGTCGGCAAGCATGCCCCAGAGTGGTTGTACACCGATCGATAAAATAGGCAAGATGGCGACGATCGTCCCGACCTCACTCGGTGACAAATCAAAACGTGCTTGTGAGAAGAACAAGGCCATGTATGGGATGAGGGCGCCTTGTGCGAAAAAGATGGCGACATAAATCGATTGAAACGATTTTTTTTGCTGGTTCACGATCAACTTCCTTCCTAACAGACAGAGAGCCGACCGATGCAGTCAGCTCTCAAAGGTTATTATTTAGCGAGCTCGTAAATCGCTTCCGCATAGATTGCGGCAGCACGTAATAAATCTTCAACTTCCATATACTCGTCGACCTGATGGGCGACATCTTTCGCTCCCGGGAACAACGCACCGAACGCGACGCCGGCCTCGAGCGAGCGGGCATACGTACCGCCTCCGATTGCCATCAAGTGCGCTGATTCACCAGTCTGGCGCTCATAGACGCCTGCTAGTGTTGTCACGAGCGGATGGTCTTCCGAAACATGGTGTGGTGGCATATGGTGTCTTGTCGTCAATTCGAAACCGAATGACAACGCGATTTCTTTCAAGTTTTGTAGACGTTCCGTGAACTTCGCCGTATACGGATAACGGATGTTAACCGTCGCCATCCGCTCCGTGTCGTTGTAGCGGAAAACGCCACCGTTGATCGTCAAATCCCCGGTCTCATCACTCGCTTCAATACCGAGCGAGATGCCGCGTGAGTCCGCAAAGACGTGACGGACGAACTCGATGTAGCGCTCACCTTGAATATCGAGCGCGAGCGTGAGCAGGAAGCCTGCGAGCACGTAGGCCGCGTTCACCCCGTTGTCTGGTTCCATCGCATGGGCCGCGACGCCTTTTATTGTGAACGTGTACATCCCTTCTTCAAAAACACACGTCCCGTCCGCTTCATACTTCTCGAGATACGCCTCGAATTGCTCTTCGAGCACTTCATTCGTTTTCAACACCGCTGTCGCAACGTCTGGCACCATGTTCGGGCGTTCCCCGCTGATGAACGAGACGAGGTGATGTTTTGTTCCCGTGACGCGCTGGATTGGAAGTTGCTTGAGCACGCCATCGTATAGACCTTTCTCGGCGTTGATGATCGGGAAATCGGCGTCAGGCGCAAACCCATACGTCGGCATCTCTTCTTGTTTGAAGTACTCACGGACGCAACGCCACTCGCTCTCTTCGTCACAGCCCGCAATGAGCCGGACCCGTTTCGATAGCGGCAAGCCGAGTTCTTTGACGATCCGCAATCCGTAATAGGCAGCCATCGTCGGCCCTTTATCGTCATTGCTGCCGCGTGCAAAAATTTTGCCGTCGGTGATCGTCGGATTGAACGCCCCATATGTCCACCCGTCCCCGGCCGGTACGACATCGAGATGGCACAAGATGCCGACGAGTTCTTCACCTTCGCCGTATTCTAAATGTCCTGCATATCCGGCGACATCCTTTGTGATAAAGCCGTCACGTTGACCTAGCTCGAGCATATAGTCGAGCGCTTGACGGACTTCTGGGCCGAACGGCTCGTTCGGTCCTGTTTTCGATTCGTCTAACACGCTCGGGATTGTAAGTAATCCTTTAAGATCGTTTAAAAACGCTTCTTTTCGTAAGTCGACTTCTTGTCTCCAGTTCATGTCAATCTCCCCTTTGCGAATGTTCTCTCCCTTATTAGTATATCCAAATGTCAGAAAGACGAACATTTATTTCGAAAATATTTTTTTGTTCGTCTTTCGGTTCTATAATCGATTATTTACAGTTCATTCATTCGATATTTACGTTCATAACATGTTCTTTACATTGAAATCGTTCGTGCTTTCCCCTTGCTTTTCTGTATAGGAGCGTTATACTTAAGATGTAATTTTAGAAAATAACAATTTCATATTTCATTTGTCGTCCGTAGGTTTCGTCTTTCATCATTCTACGCATTGGGGGGTCATCCAATGAAAGGTTCAACAGATCGCATGCTAACCCGTATTAAGTCGATTTATTTATTTATCAACGAAAGGGATTGCGTTACCACTTCAGAACTAGTAGAAGAGTTCGGCATCACATCACGCACCGTCCAGCGTGATTTGAACGTACTTGAATACAACAATCTTGTAGAAAGTCCGAGCCGCGGCACGTGGACATCATCGAAACGTTCACTGAAGACGGCAAATTGAATATAATTACGAGGGGTTCCGTTCACGGATCCTCTTTTTTTTGCATAAAAAGTGAGACCGGATGCCTTTCCGACATCCGGTCTCACTGTTCACTCCTGATTCATGACAAAAACTGTTCGACTTCTGCTTCGGTCAGTTCACGGTATTCACCAGGCTGTAACGATTCATCGAGTTCGAGCGGTCCAATTTGGACTCGTTCGAGCCGTTCGACGTGCTTGCCGACCGCAGCGATCATCCGCTTGACTTGATGATACTTCCCTTCCGACAACGTCAGGCGGACGACAGATGTTTGGCCCGTCTGACTGAGCACTTCAAGACGCGCCGGTTTCGTCGTGTACCCGTCCTCGAGAGCGACTCCTTCCGCGAAAGTGCGGATGTCCTCGACCGTCATCTCACCGTCGACTTCGGCGATATACACCTTGTCGACGTGTTTACGCGGTGACATGAGGGCGTGGTTGAACGCGCCATCGTTCGTGATGAGCAGTAGGCCCGTCGTGTCTTTGTCGAGACGCCCGACAGGAAACAGCTCGTAATGGGCGTAAGCCGGGTCAATCAATTCGATGACCGTCGACTCAACTTTGTCCTCGGTCGCACTGATGACACCAGCCGGCTTATTCATCATCAAGTAGACGAACGGACGGTACTCGACCGGCTCACCGAGCACGGTGACCGTCTCACTGTCCGTGTCGACGTGACGTTTCGCATCTTTCACAGGTTGGTCATCGATTCGAACCGCTCCCTGTTTTAATAACAGTTTCACGTCTTTACGTGAACCATAGCCCATATTGGCTAACAACTTATCAATTCGCATTATTTTTCCTCCGATATTGGAATCGTTTTCCTAACAGTTTCCCGGCCAAGTGGCTTCTCCATCCGAGATAGCCATACACGACGAGCCCGATCCCGAAGCCGACGACGGTCGCGACGATGTCATTGCTCCAACTCGGTTCGTCATTTAGTGTGACGAACAACGACCCATACACCGCAACGAACATCGCCGCGCCCATCGCAAACATGAGGATCGTGCGACGTAACAGTTGTTTATATGGGAACTGAAGTGCCCGTTGAATCTTCCACACCATGAGGATGATCGCCACGATGTATCCGGCAATCGTCGCATACCCGGCGCCGATGCCACCGAGCGCGTACACGAACGGGACGTTCAAGACGACTTTCGCTAGTAACCCCATCGCTGTCGCGAAAATCGTGAAGTATTGTTTATTGATCCCTTGCAAAATTGCCGCAGCGACCGAGTAATAGGCGAGGAAGAATGCACTCGGTGCGTAATGGAGCAAGTAGACCCACCCTTCCCGGTCTCCCGGGAAGAGCGTCCCAAACAACGGCTCTGAGAGCGCGACGAGTCCGATGACGGCTGGAATCGTCACGAAGAACGACACTTGGAAAATATGATTGACTTGATTGCGTACTTTATCCATGTCCCCGTGTGTGAACGACCGGGTGACGAGCGGAATCGTCGCCATCGACACACTGGCCGCGATCGATACCGGGATCAAAACGATCTTGTGGGCGTTACCGGTCAAAAAACCGAACGCCGACGTCGCCTCAGCTACCGATTTCCCGGCGTTGAGCAGCGTGTTGACCATCGTCAACTGATCGACGAACTGGTAGAGCGGTGTCGACAAGCCGACCATGACGATCGGAATCGAATAGCTGAGCAATTCGAGCAAGAGCGATTTCATCGAGCGGACCGGCGTCCCTTCAGGGTTGTCGGTCTGTCGATGAATGTCTTTTCGTCTGCGCCAGTACATCGCGAGGACGACGATGCTTCCGATCGCACCGATGAACGCGCTGAACGTCGCGATCGTCACGGCGAGTACTTTCAATCCGTTCAGTTCCGTCGTCTCGACCGCCGCCGTCCCGCCGAGCGTGTCAGCGAGCGGACGGACGAACTCCGAGTCTGAGAAGACGAACAAGACGAGCATCGTTCCGCTGAGCAAGAACATGATGCGTACGATCTGTTCGATGACTTGTGAGATGGCTGTCGGGGCCATGTCTTGATGTCCCTGGAAATAACCACGGACCATACTCATCGCCGGGATGAGCAAGAGCGCAAAACTGACGCTTCGAGTGACGAGCGTGAGCGAGTCGATGTACTGTTGATTGTTTTCCGAATTGCGGACCATGAGCTCCGACAACCACGGAGCGGCAAAGAAGAGTAAGAAAAAGGCGACGACACCGGTCACGAGCATCAGCTTCATCCCTTGCCGGAACAGCCGTTGACTCGTCCCATACTCGCCGAGCGCGTTATACTTGGCGATGAATTTTGAGACGGCAACCGGGATCCCTGCCGTCGAGATGGCGATCATGAGCGCATAATACGTATATGCCGCTTGGTATAACGTAACACCGGCAATCCCGACCATCGCTTGGAACGGGAACGTGTACAGCAGTCCGAGCGCTCGGGAAATCAAGTTCCCGGCTGATAAGAGCAGCGTTCCTTTGACGAAGGATTCTCGTCCTGAATCTTGTTTGACGCTTGATGACATGAGATACCTCCATCTATTCATACAACGTTTGAAATGTCCTAGTTTTACAAAACGACCGTTTCTCATTATACTCTTACTGTTGCGGATAATAAAGTTACGATAATTTTACGTGTCGATTTGAAACAGAAACGAGGGATACTATGATGAAAGATGTCATCGTCATCGGAGGAGGCCCAAGCGGCCTGATGGCGACCTACGCCGCCGCGAAAGCCGGAGCGAACACGCTCTTGATCGATAAGGGCTCTAAGCTCGGACGCAAGCTCGCTATTTCAGGCGGCGGGCGTTGTAACGTCACGAACCGGAAACCGGTCGACGAGTTGATTCAGTTCATTCCTGGGAACGGCCGCTTTTTATATAGCGCCCTCGCCCAGTTCGATAACCAGTCCATCATCGATTTGTTCACGGGTTTCGGCATCCCGTTGAAAGAAGAAGACAACGGCCGGATGTTCCCGGTGACGGATAAAGCTCAGGACGTCGTCAACACGCTCCTCCGAGCGATCGATTCGCTCGGGGTCGAGAGTCGGAAGAACGCGAAAGTGAAAACGCTCCATTTTAATGAAGCAAATGAGTTCGAGGCGGTCGAGCTAGAAGACGGGGAACGAATCGAGGCCAAAGCCTGCGTCATCGCCGTCGGCGGACAATCCGTCCCCCACACTGGTTCGACCGGCGACGGGTACCCGTGGGCCGAGAAAGCGGGGCACACGATCACAGAACTATTCCCGACCGAGGTACCGATCCTCTTGAACGATTCGTTCATCGGGACGAAACAGTTGCAAGGGCTGTCGCTTCGTGATGTCGCCCTCACCGTGCACGGTAAAAAAGGCAAGCCGATCAAGACGCACCGCGGCGACATGATCTTCACCCACTTCGGTATCTCGGGTCCGATCGCACTTAGATGCAGTCAATATACGATCAAAGAACGCAAGCGCAGCAAAGAACGGGTCGTCGCACTGTCACTCGACTTATTCCCAGACATGGCGCGCGACGAGCTCGTTCAATCGCTATGGGATCAAGTGCAAGCCCAGCCGAAACGTGCCGTCAAAAACGTCTGGAAAGGGTTCATCCCGGAACGGATGCTCGACCTCCTCTTGGCTGAACTCGCTTTCGGCGAAGAAGACGCGAGCCAGTTGAAACGACAATCGGTCATCGATTTCGCGACGCGTCTCAAGACGTTCGAACTGCACGCGACCGGTACGCTCGACTTCGATAAGGCATTCGTCACGGGCGGTGGCGTCTCGGTCAAAGAGATCGCCCCGCAGACGATGATGTCAAAGAAAGCAGACGGTTTGTTCTTCGCCGGCGAGGTGCTCGATATTCATGGATACACGGGCGGCTATAACATTACGGCCGCTTTCACGACCGGCCACTGCGCCGGGTCACATGCGGCGGAATTCTCCACACTCGAGCCTACAACGTAAAGAGAGCGTGGACTAACAGGAGTGATATCGCTCGTCCTATCGGCGCCCACGCTTTCCGCAGGCAATCCCGGAGCCGCATCGCGACTAACGTCGCTGCTGGGTCTCCGTCGGATTGCTTTCCTGCAGGAGTCGGGGCGCCGGCGCCGTCTGACGAGCAACGTAAACGGTCGACATCGGGCTACTGCGGACTCGACTTCAATTTTATGTTAGGCAGAGCGCCTCAAGGCCCTCGAACATAAAAAAAGATGAACCAGATCGCTTTTTACGATTTGGTTCATCAACAAACTGAGAGCGTGGTCCTAGTGACCACGCTCTCTTATTTTTCTGCCATTTGGCGACGGACCTCAGCCTCGAGTTCCGGCTCAGGTGGCATCCACCCTTCAGGCTTCATGACTTTATTGTCTGACGCGCGCAGGATCGGCAATCCGTCCGGGCCGAGTTTCGCCATGTTGGCACGCTGGACGATTTCAAACAGCGGCACCGGGTCGAGCCCGAGCTCGACGAAACTCCCCATCACGAAATAGAGTGCGTCCGTGAGCGCGTCCCCTTGACCGACGAGCCGGTCGACGTCGTTCGTCGGCGGCGCTTCTTGGAGCGATTTGTGCACGGCTTTCTCAAACCCTTGTTGGAACGTCGCGACGGCTTGCAAAAACTCGTCTTCCGTCCGGGCTGACTGGTGCAAAAATTCGACGACCGCTTCTTCTGCCGTCCAGACCGACCGTTTCACGGCCCGGTCAAGTTCGAGCGGGCTCGGCACGCTTGCTTCCGGGTGACCGAACGTTTCGTGAAACTGACGTACTTCTTCATAAAAATAACGTTTACTCATTTGATCCGCTCCTATCAGTCGACCGAGACGAACGCGTCAAGATCGAACACGTCTGGTCGTACGATTGCAAAAATTTCATTGTCTTGCAGGAACATGCCGGTCGAACCGTAGACGCGAGGCGTCACCATTTGACCGTTCATCGTCCCTTCGCCTGGGTTGACCGTGTATAACACGAGTTCCTCCGAATCGAGGACGTAAATCCGTCCTTGCCGTTCGACAAGACCGACCCCACGGAACTTCTCAAACTTCTGTTGAATCGAGGCGCTCATCCCTTCCGTCGTGAGCGGCTTGCGTGATTCAATCGTCCACTCCGTCAACGGTTCGACGTCTTCTGTTTCTTCCGTTCCTTCCGATTGAAGTGCCTCGTTTTCCGGAGAGACAGCATCCGTCTCGATCGTTTCTTCAGCCGATTGGGTTGGTTCATCCGTTGCTGGTTCGGCTTCCTCCGGCGTTTCCGCCTTCATAATCCGTTCTTGAACGTAGATGAGTTCGATATCCGGTGTCGCTGCCGTGCGGTTCATGATGATGAGCCGTTCCGTCTCTTTGTCGTACCCGAGCCCGAACAGCCGATCGGTTGAGACAAGCCCGGCGATTGCTTTTCGTTCGCGCTCCATCCAACGTCCTTCTTCTCGCGCGATCGTCACGATGACACCGGTCGATGTAACGGCATAAATTTTATCTTCTGCAATCATACGCATCCCGATAAAGTCACCGAGCGGGAACGATTGATTCTCGGTCTCGAGCTTGAGCGAAGCGTTCACTCGATTCGCGTTTCCGCTCACTTCAAAGAAGTCGTGGTCTTTCGTCAAGACCAAATAAGCCCCGATTGTGTCGCTATAGTAAACCTCGTCGATATTCTGTATTTGTTCGAGCGCATCGGTCGTATCGATGTCTTCTTCGTCTGGCGAGGCCTCGACCGGAGGCATCGACGTCGCTTGATGACTCGTTTGAATCTCAATCTTTTCAAATGTCGCAGCGATTTGGCTTTGAATGTCTTCGTCTGAAAAAACGAACACGTAACAAAGAATCACGCCGACCACGACCGCAAACAATGTCGTGTACAGTACGTAAGATCGTTTCATGGACGCTTAGTCCCCTTTATATTCAGTGTCGCCCTTTAGTGTAACAAAACCGCCTCAAAAAGAAAACGGCATCCCCAAAAAGAAAGGAACGTGTGACAATGTCACACATTCCTTAACTTATCCTACGACGATGTTGACGAGTTTACCTGGGACGACGATCACTTTACGGACCGTTTTTCCTTCAGTGAACTCTTGTACACGCTCGTTCGCGAGTGCCTCCGCCTCAAGCGCTTCTTTCGAAGCGTCGCGCGTCACGTGCATCTTCGCCCGGAGCTTACCGTTCACTTGGATGACGACCTCGATCGTATCGCTGACGAGTTTCGACTCATCGAACGTCGGCCACGCCGCATACGTCAATTCTTCTTCCATCCCGAGACGCTCCCACAACTCTTCAGCCAAGTGTGGTGCGACCGGAGCGAGCATCTTGATGAAGTTGACCATCTCTTGCTTCGGTAACGTGTCTTGTTTGTACGCTTCGTTGATGAAGACCATGAGTTGCGAGATCGCCGTATTGAAGCGAAGCGCCTCGTAATCTTCCGTCACTTTTTTCACTGTCTGATGGTACGTGCGCTCAAAGTCGGCCGTCGCAGCGACGTCTTCGAGTTTCGCTTGTTCGAACAAACGCCAGACACGGTCGAGGAAGCGACGTGCCCCGTCAAGGCCGTTTGTCGACCAAGCGATGGCCGCGTCAAGCGGTCCCATGAACATCTCATAGAGACGAAGCGTGTCGGCACCGTGTGATTTGACGATATCGTCCGGGTTGACGACGTTGCCTTTTGATTTCGACATCTTCTCGTTGTTCTCACCGAGAATCATACCTTGGTTGTAGAGCTTTTGGAACGGCTCGTTCGTCGGGACGATCCCGATGTCGTAGAGCACTTTGTGCCAGAAACGCGCGTATAGCAAGTGCAGGACCGCGTGCTCCGTCCCCCCCACGTACAAGTCGACCGGGAGCCAGCGCTTCAACTTCTCAGGATCGGCGATCATGTCTTCGTTATGCGGATCGATGTAGCGGATGTAGTACCAGCAGCTGCCGGCCCATTGCGGCATCGTGTTCGTCTCACGACGACCCTTTTCACCCGTCACCGGGTCTGTGTACGTCAACCACTCGTCGGCGTTCGCGAGCGGCGACTCACCTGTGCCTGATGGCTTGATCTCATCGATGATCGGAAGTTCGAGCGGAAGCTCTTCGATCGATACCGTCTTGAGCGTCCCGTCTTCCATATGAACGATCGGGATCGGCTCGCCCCAATAGCGTTGACGGCTGAACAACCAGTCGCGGAGACGATACGTCGTCTTCGCCCGGCCCGTACCGGCAAGTTCGAGTTCTTCGATGATTTTGGCGATGGCATCGACTTTATTGAGACCGTCGAGCGCTCCTGAGTTCACATGTTCGCCGTCTTCCGTGTAAGCCGCCTCATCCAAGTTACCGCCTTTGACGACTTCGCGGATTGGGAGGTCAAACGTTTTCGCGAACTCATAGTCCCGCTCATCGTGGCCCGGTACGGCCATGACCGCACCCGTACCGTACGTCGACAAGACATAGTCAGCGATCCAGATCGGAAGTTTTTCCCCGTTGACCGGATTGACCGCGTATGCGCCCGTGAAGACACCCGTCTTCTCTTTAGCGAGGTCAGTCCGTTCAAGATCGGTCTTCTTCGAGACTTCTTCCGCGTACGCTTCGACCGCGTCGAGTTGTTCCGGCGTCGCGATTGCTTTGACGAACGGGTGCTCCGGTGCGAGTGTGACGTACGTCGCTCCGTAAAGTGTATCAGGCCGCGTCGTGAATACAGTCACGACTTTATCGTGCCCGTCGACTTTAAAGTCGACTTCGGCGCCGACCGATTTACCGATCCAGTTGCGTTGCATCTCTTTGACGCTCTCCGGCCAGTCGAGTGTTTCTAAATCATCAAGCAACCGCTCCGCGTAATGCGTGATGCGGAGCACCCACTGTTTCATCGGGACGCGGTAGACCGGATGGTTCCCACGTTCCGACAATCCGTCGATGACTTCCTCGTTAGCGAGTACCGTACCGAGGGCCGGACACCAGTTGACCGCCACTTCGTCGACGTAGGCGAGGCCACGCTCATAGAGCTGCGTGAAAATCCATTGCGTCCACTTGTAGTATTTCGGGTCGGTCGTGCTGATCTCACGGTCCCAGTCGTACGAGAAGCCGAGGTCTTTCAACTGACGGCGGAACGTCCCGATGTTACGCTCCGTGAACTCGCGCGGGTCGTTTCCTGTATCGAGGGCGTACTGTTCAGCCGGAAGACCGAACGCGTCCCAACCGATCGGGTGAAGGACGTTATAGCCTTGCATCCGTTTCATGCGGGCGATGATATCTGTCGCCGTATAACCTTCCGGGTGACCGACGTGAAGTCCGGCTCCTGACGGGTATGGGAACATGTCGAGGACGTAGAAACAATCCTTGTCCGGGTCTTCCGTCGTCCGGAATGAATCTTTCTCTTCCCAACGCTTTTGCCATTTCGGCTCGATGTCTTGATGTTTAAAATAGCTCAAATTTCTTCCTCCTCTGCATAATAAAAAGCCCTCCGCCCCGGTAAATGGGACGAAAGGCTTGAAAGCTCTCCGCGGTACCACCCATGTTGCATGTCTGCCACTTGAGACGCCGGTAACGAGGCGTAACTTCGGTTCACCTTACTTTTCGTTCAGGCGAACAGCTCCAAGGCGAGTTCTCGCGGTCCATATACCGGTTCACACCAACCACCGGCTCTCTACAATATCGACGCTACGATACTACTCCTTATCAACGCAATTTTCATCTCACCTCTTCATTTTAGCGCAAGATAAAAAACCACGTCAATGTGAACTTACAATCACGTTTTAATTTGTTTGAGCGTCGAGATCGTTTTCACCGCGAAGAAAGCGATCAATCCGAACCCGACCTTGTTGACCAAGTCGGCGACGTTGTAGATTAGCTCACGCACTAGCTGAACCTCCACCCCGGTCGCGAACAGCGTGACCGCGTAACCGATCGGGTAAATCGCCCAACCGATCAAGATGAACAAGCGCATGTTGAGTAGCGCTTTCCGAATCGGGGCCGGCGACGATTCAGCCGCTTTCGTAACGTTCGTGAACAGCAAGTAGATGATATAGATCCAGGCCAAACAACCGACTAGATAGCCCCACAATCCAAGTTGCGTGAAGCCACCGTTCAAGTTGATCGACGATTCACCGAGATATCCCGAAACAATCATAATAATGTCGGCGACGATCAATTTCGTCAGCAATCCAGACTTCATCTTCCCTTTCAAACTGAGTAGCAGCGGGAACTTCACGAGCAAGAGCGGTGTCGTCACGAGCCAGTCGATATAACGAATCTCGGTTGGGAAACCTGTGACCTCAGACAACAGTCCCGAATCCCCGACGGCGTCCTTCATGAAAAAGTAATGGATGGCAGCGACAAACGTGACCAAGGCAGCGACCGTGGCGACAGAACGATATTCTGGGTCAAGGCTGTTTCGTTCCACTAGAAAATAGAGCGTCGCGGCGGCCATTCCGACAAACCCGACCCAAAACATGTATTGGGTCGCGAGCACGAGTAAATTGACTTCTTCGTTCATGGTGTACATCTCCTCATCGGCTAGAAACAGGAAACGACGGAACGACGGAACGATTATGTGAAAGGATCCTCTGACTATATTTTACATGAATTTTACATGAGATTGCAATACCTCATGCGAATTGGATACGCGGTTGATGTGACATCCGGATCAAGTTTGACGATTCAACGAACTAATTTTCATAAAGAAGAACAGCGCCGTGACAATGAGTAGAAGCAGCAACCCAAATACAGCGTTCATCCCGAGTAAATCGAACGTGAGTCCTGAGAGCGTCGGTCCAATCATCCGCCCGACCGACGCGGCGATGTTGACGAGACCTTGGAACTGTCCGGCTTTACCCAGAGGTGCAAGTTTTGCGGCAATCGTTGGGACAGCCGGCCAGATGAACATCTCACCGATCGTCATGACGATCATCGCGACCATGAACATCGTAAATCCTCCCGCGAACGGGACGATGATGAAAGCAGCTAGGAAAATGATGGCACCGACGACGAGTTGGCGCTTCAAATCGTCTTCAAAGTAGCGCAGCGCCCGGTTGAGAAGCGGTTGGGCGAACACGATCAACGCCCCGTTGACCGTCCACAGCAATGAATATTGGCTGATCGTCACACCGAGGTCTTTCGAATGGACGGCGATCGTCCCTTGCCACTGGACGTAGACGAACCAGAGTGCGGCATAACCGATGGCGACAAACCACATCGATTTCATCGTCGCGCCAGAGAGCGTCGTCGCCGCGGCCTCGAGCTGAGACTGGACGATTGGGCGACCCGGGTTTTTTAAGTAACGCAGGCCGAACAGCAGCACAACGACGAAAAGGACCGACAAGAAGAAGTTCGCATAGAAGATCCACTCGATGTTGATTCGCGCGATTTGACCGCTCATCGCCGTCCCGAGGGCGACCCCGACGTTTTGGGCGACGTAGATCGCGTTGAACGAGCGCCGGCCACCTTCAGGCCAGATCAAACCGGCAAACGCGTACACGGTCGGAAAGACGAGTCCTCCCGAGAACCCGATCAAACCGAGCCATGCCAAATACCCGAAGAACGTGGCATGAAACAATAAGAAGCCGAGCGAGCTCGCGAGCAACAGCCCGACCGAGATGACGAGCGTCCGCTTCCCGCCGATGCGGTCGAACAACGTCCCGCCGATATAGTTACCCGCGATGGCGAGCGCTGAGTTGACGAGCAGCGCAATACCTGCGAGCGTCATCGACTCGCCTAAATATCCATTAATATAGAGTGTGTTAAATGGCCATAAAAAAGACGCCGCCGTTGTATTGAGCGCCATCGCAATGACTAGAATCCATACCGAAATCGGCATTTTATTGTTCATACCCGTTACTCCTTTCATTCCTTTAAACGATAAAAAATCCGGCACGAAGGCCGAATCTGTGATGAGTCCTTCTCCAAGCTAACGGAACGCTACATAACTGTCAAGAAAAATTACTTATTATGAAGTAAAGCAAGCCCCACCTTGTGATAGCATGAGCAAGGAAGGAGAGGATAGCATTGAATAACCCGTTTGGCCAAGCTAGATTTCACAAATTAAATGAAGCGTATCGTCGCGAATTCGGCGAGAAAGTGTTCAAAGTCCCGCTCGATGGCGGTTTCACTTGTCCGAACCGCGACGGCCTCGTCTCAAAAGGCGGCTGCACGTTCTGTTCGGATGACGGCAGCGGCGATTTTGCCGGCAACGCCTGTGATCCGATCCCGGTCCAGTTCGCCGAAGGCACGGCCCGTCTGCATCGGAAATGGAAGCATGCGTTGTATATCGCCTACTTCCAAGCGTTCAGCAACACGTACGCACCCGTAGAGCGCTTGCGCGAACTGTTCGAACCGGCACTCGTAGAAGAAGGCGTCGTCGGTCTGTCGATCGCGACACGACCCGACTGTCTGCCAGACGACGTCGTCGACTATCTCGCTGAGTTGAACGAGCGGACGTCACTCACGGTCGAACTCGGCCTGCAGACAATCCATGATTCAACCGCGAAAAAGATCAACCGGGGCCACGACTATAAGACGTTCCTCGACGGTCTCGCGAAACTGCGGAGCCGGAACATTTCCGTCTGCGTCCATATCATCAACGGTCTTCCTGGCGAAACGCCAGACATGATGCTCGACACGGCCCGAGAAGTTGCTAAAATGGACATACAAGGAATCAAGATCCATTTGCTCCACGTCTTAAAACAGACGCCGCTCGCCAGACAATACGAGTTAGGGCTGCTCGAACTCATGGACGAGACGACATACGTCTCGCTCGTCTGCGATCAGCTCGAGTACTTACCGCCTGAGATCGTGATTCATCGATTGACGGGCGACGGTCCACCCGACTTATTGATCGGACCGACGTGGAGCCGGCACAAAATGGCCGTTTTGAACGCCATCAACGCCGAGTTGGAACGTCGTGATTCCTTCCAAGGAAAAAAGAAGGATGAGATCTATGGGATTAATGAGAGTTTTACCGTTCGCGAAGCATCTATTAAGTGAACACGTTACAGACGGTGCCGTCGCCGTCGATATGACGGCCGGCAACGGACACGATACATTGTTTCTAGCAGAACGAGTCGGCAGCGGTCACGTTTACGCGTTTGACGTCCAAGAGGCGGCAGTCAAGGCGACGACAGACCGCATCACCGCCGCCGATCTGCTTGATCGTGTCTCGGTCGTCCACGACAGCCACGACACGGTCAAGGCGGTCGTCGCGGATGAAACCCGTCCGATCACGGCGGCCGTCTTCAATCTCGGCTACTTGCCTGGGAGCGACAAGTCGATCACAACGACCGGCAACACGACGATCGACGCCCTCGAGCAATTGCTCGACGTGATGGCCGTCGGCGGTGTCATCGTCGTCGTCATCTATCACGGTCATGAGAGCGGGAAAGTCGAGCGGGACGAGGTGCTCGCGTACGCCGAGGCACTCGACCAAAAACGAGCCGGCGTCCTCCGTTACGGCTTCGTCAATCAAATCAATCATCCCCCATTCATCGTGGCGATCGAAAAACGGGCATGAAAACAGGCGACTCGCGTGAGTCGCCTTTTGTCTATTCCCGAATCAATTCATAAAACGTGATGAGCGTCTCCGCGAACTTCGTGTTCAGCCGTTCATAGCCAAAGTGTGGGAACCCTTCGAGCCGACGGATGTAGACTTGATCGCCGCCGATTTTGCGGCAGACGTTCAACGTCAGCCTCACGTCGGCGAAACGATCGTCCGGCGCGTAGAAGCAAGCGAGCGGTAAGCGAGGTAAATGTTTCTTCTCCTCTTGATGCTCGACGATCTCTTCTTCGATTTCGCGGTACTGCGCGTATGTGATCTCGCCGAAACGAGACGACTCTTCCCCGCCGCCGGTGAACGTCATCATACTGAGCGGCAAATCGGGGCGGAACCGGTCGACCGCACTGGCGACGACTTGCTTGAGCCCGCCGATTTGGCGGGACGAATGCCAATCAAAGAGCGGGGAGATGTATGTCAAACTCCCGAGCGGCACGTCGTACTCTTGCAGGAGGCGGTTCGTCAAGAGCGCCCCGAGACTGAAGGCGATGACGTGAATCGGTAGTTTGGACTGACTCGCTTCCCGTAGCGTGTTCTTGATCAGCTGTTTATGGTCTTCTGCCGTCAGTCCGACCGTCTGTCCGGTCACGACAAGCACCTCATAGTCGACACTGAGTCGCTGCAAAAATGCTTCGCTGAGCCGGGACGTGAACTGCAACGGGTAAACGATCACGATAACCCCTTTTCGTGATTCTTCTTCATATGTCATGCTGTCACCTCATTATTAGTATATGTCTCATCAATTCTAACAAAAAACATCAGCCGCTGACTGATGTTTGAAAGAAAATCCGTCTGGAGTCTTAGCGTGGGTCGTAGCGCAAATGGATAAGCTCCATCGGTTGATCATACACTTCTTCTTGAATTCGGTTCAGTTCGGTGAACGCTTGATGGCTTAAGAACGCGATCGCCTGCTCGTTCGAACTCTCGACATACAGCTCGATCGGCTGCGCCTTCCGCTCTTGGAGATGTGTCAGCAGTTCTGCCCCAAGTCCTTGGCGATGGTGAGCCGGATGAAGATAGAGACGAAGCACTTCCCAAGTATCACCGCGGTCGATCGCATGGTAAAACCCGATGACGTCTCCTTCGGCCTCACCGACGATGAACAACTGTTCTTTCGCTTCTTCACTCGAACCGATGGCCCGGACGATCTCTTCTTGTTGATAGGCGCGCTCCATCACCTTAGACCGAACGTCATCTGTCACACTGATGGTCGCAAGTGCGATATCTCGAATCGTGGCGGCATCTTCTGGTACGGCTTCCCGCATCTTCATAACAGCTTCCCCCTTTTGGCCAATCTAGTACTATCATTCCCCATCACGTAAAAAATATCCTGCCCTTCTATTACTTTTTCGTGTCGAAATAAAGCAGAACGTTATTTTCTATTTTAACTAGGGTATATGAGTACCAATGCCAACTTACAAAGGAGTGTTTAGACATGGAACCAACATTACAAAACGATCCACACGCAGATAACGCCAACAACCCGAATCGCCAATTCGACCAAACCAACTCGGGTGGTCCTAGAATCAACGTCGTGACCGGGATGCTTCTCGGTGCGCTCGTCGGCGGTCTGATCGCCCTACTTAGCTCGTCGAACCGTGAGACGACGAAACAGTCGCTCACGAATGCGAAGTCGTCTGTCGGCGGTCTCGTCGACACGATCAAAGAAGATCCGGCCGGTAAAGCGTCTCAAGTCATCGAGCAAGTGAAATCGGCGTCAGGTATGATTCAAGAAGTGTCGACCGATGTGCAAAACGTCTATGAAAAAGTTGTCGGTGAAGTCGACACGGTCAAAGAAGACGTGAACAAAGTCGTCGAGACGGCCCAGGAAACAAAATCAGATTTGCAAGATATTGGTGAGAAAGTCGTCGAGGCGAAAGATACAGCACTCGGCAACGAGAACGCAACAAACGAAAATAAACCACAAGCATAATAAAAAAACGACCTTTCTCGCGAAAGGTCGTTTTTTTATGCTTATGCGAAACGTTTTGCGCCTTCTTCAAGCAATGCCGCTTTGTCCGTCTGCTCCCATGGGAGTTCAACGTCTGTGCGACCAAAGTGTCCGTAAGCTGCTGTCTGTCTGTAGATCGGGCGACGAAGGTCGAGCATCTTGATGATGCCGGCCGGACGAAGGTCGAAGTTCTCACGAATGAGTTCAACGAGTTCAGTCTCGCTCAATTTACCAGTGCCGAACGTGTCCACCGCGATTGAAACCGGGTGTGCGACACCGATCGCGTATGCAAGTTGAACTTCCGCTTTGTCAGCAAGTCCAGCTGCCACGAGGTTTTTCGCCACGTAGCGGGCCGCGTATGCTGCCGAACGGTCAACTTTGGTAGGATCTTTACCTGAGAACGCACCACCGCCGTGGCGAGCGTATCCACCGTATGTGTCGACGATGATTTTACGTCCTGTAAGACCTGCATCACCTTGTGGTCCACCGATGACAAAACGGCCAGTCGGGTTGATGAAGTACTTTGTCTCGGCATCGATGAGTTCAGCCGGGATGACTGCTGCGATCACGTGTTCTTTAAGGTCCGCTTGGATTTGCTCGAGCGTGATGTCTTCTGCGTGTTGCGTCGAGATGACGATCGTATCGATACGGACCGGGTTGTTGTCTTGGTCGTATTCAACAGTTACTTGCGTCTTACCGTCTGGACGAAGGTAAGTGAGCGTTCCGTTTTTGCGGACTTCTGCCAAGCGACGTGACAATTTGTGAGCGAGTGAGATTGGGAGCGGCATGAGTTCAGGTGTCTCGTTCGTTGCATAACCGAACATGAGGCCTTGGTCACCGGCACCAATCGCATCGATTTCTTCGTCAGTCATTTGACCTTCACGAGCTTCGAGCGCTTGGTCGACACCGAGTGCGATGTCTGCTGACTGCTCGTCGATTGCTGTGAGTACAGCACAAGTCTCAGCGTCAAAACCATATTTGGCGCGCGTGTAGCCGATCTCACGAACAGTTTCACGTACAACTTTCGGGATATCCACGTAAGTCGATGTCGTGATTTCACCAGCTACGAGCACGAGACCTGTCGTTACAGACGTCTCAGCCGCAACGCGGGCGTTTGGATCTTCAGCCAAAATTGCATCCAAAATCGCATCTGAGATTTGGTCACAAATTTTATCCGGATGTCCTTCAGTGACGGACTCCGAAGTGAAAAGTCGACGGTTCAAGTTTGACATTTCGAAAAACCTCCTATTAATAAGGGTGATGTGTGGACGGTACTCGTTCCCCTTACGCGTTGCTTTGGGACGGTAATGAAAAAAACCTTTCGCCACGTTCAATGGGAAAGGTTGAATCGTTCTTCCTTACCCTCTTATCGTTCGAAGCTGTCGCTTCGCTTCAGGATAGCACCTTTTCCGAAAAAGACTACAGGATCGGACGGTTGCTGGGCTTCGTAGGGCCTTGTTCCCTCCACCGCTCAGAATAAGAGTATCCGTTACGAACACCATCATATAAATGCCATACCGTTCTGTCAAGCGTATCTGCTTAATTTGTAAATTTCTTCGTAATCACGGAAATCATTTATGTTTGTGAAATATCAAACATTTTTTTGACGGTTTCCGTTTTTTCACTCCCCGCTTATACAGAATATGTTAGAATGTCTTTGTAAGAAAGCGCTTACTTTAAAGGGTAAAGAAATGCTTGTTTTCGATTAGTGTGTCACATATAATGAAAATGTCATACTAATTAAACGCGGAAGTATGCGGATTTCATCCACATCTATTTAGGGGAAAGGTGGGATTCAGGATGGCGACTACGCTCCTGAAAATCGAAGAATTAATTAAGGGTGCCGATGTATTACGGAACTTAACGGTTCCAGAACTGGTGGAAGAAGCCATTCGTAACGGTGAAGGCGTACTGACGAAAGACGGGGCTTTATCGGTCAGTACAGGGAAATTCACAGGACGGTCACCGAAAGACAAATTCGTCGTCCAAGATGAAGTCAGCAACTCGTTAGTGGACTGGGGGCCGATCAATCAGCCGATCGCAGAAGAAAAGTTCACCGCTCTTCTCGACAAAGTCCTCACCCATCTCGAGACGAAACAGAAGCTGTATTATCTCGAAGCTTCGGCTGGAGCTGACGAGCACTACACGCTACCTGTACGCGCCATCACCGAGTACGCGTGGCACAGCTTGTTCGCGAAGCAGTTGTTCTTGCGAGAGTGGCCGACGAGAGCTGCGTTTGACCCGTTCACGGTCATTTATGCACCGAGCTACAAGGCCGACCCAACAGTTGACGGGACGAACTCAGAAACATTTATCCTCGTCTCGTTCGCCAAACGTACCATTCTGATCGGGGGAACAGAATACGGCGGCGAAATTAAAAAATCGATTTTCTCGGTCATGAACTTCCTATTACCTGAACAGCACGTCTTGTCGATGCATTGCTCGGCCAACGTCTCGGACGCCGGGGAGACGGCGCTCTTCTTCGGACTATCGGGCACGGGAAAGACGACGCTATCGGCCGATATGGAACGGCATCTCATCGGTGACGATGAGCACGGTTGGTCACCAGACGGCATCTTCAACATCGAAGGCGGTTGCTACGCCAAGACGATCAACTTGTCGCGTGAGAACGAACCTCAAATTTATGACGCCATCCGTTTCGGATCGTTGATCGAAAACGTCATCTTGAACGAAGACCGCTCACCCGACTACAAAAACATCTCGCTCACCGAAAATACGCGAGCAGCTTATCCGATTCAATACATCGATAACGCGATGCTCCCTTCACGGGCCGGTCACCCGAACACGATCGTCTTCTTGACGGCCGATGCTTACGGGGTGCTCCCGCCGATCAGCAAGTTGACGAAAGAGCAGGCGATGTATCACTTCCTATCTGGCTACACATCAAAACTAGCCGGGACGGAGCGCGGCGTGACCGAGCCACAAGCAACGTTCTCGACTTGCTTCGGCTCACCGTTCTTGCCGCTCGCCCCGGAACGATACGCCGACATGCTCGGCAAGTTGATCGAACAGCATAACGTCGACGTCTACCTCGTCAACACGGGTTGGACCGGCGGGGCTTACGGTGAAGGGTCGCGTATGAAGCTCAGCTACACACGGACCATGGTGAACGCCGCGATCAACGGTCAATTGCGTGACGTCGACACTGTGAAGCACGACATCTTCAACGTCGACATCCCAGTCCATATCGACGGCGTCCCACAAGACGTGCTCAACCCACGTGACACTTGGAAAGATACGGCTCATTACGATGTCGAAGCGCGAGCGCTCGCCTTGAAGTTCCAACAAAACTTTAAACGATTCACGAAAGCGAGTGAGAAGGTCATCGCGGCCGGCCCAATCGTCTTCTAACTCAAAATGACTAGTACCCCGCTCGGGTACTAGTCATTTTTTCTTGCAATCGCCAACATCCAATCCATCGCTCGGTCCGTCGTCTTCCATTTTTCCCAGAACGGGAGCTGATGGGCGAACGGCAAGATCCAAAGCTCTGCTTGCGAACCAATCTTGTCGGCGAGGGCGGTCGCATGACGAAGCCGGACTTGCTCGTCGTCCGTCCCATGAATGAGTAGCGTCGGCGCCTGCCAGTCTTTGAAGAGCGGAGACCGTTCGACATACGCCTCATGGACCGCCGCCGGGTCTCCCCCGGTCATCCGGCGCAACATCTTCCGCATCGAACGCTGTTCTTCATACGTCCATTCCAAATTCGTCACACCCGCCCACGACGTGACCGACGTGACGGGACGTTTTGATGCGAGCGACAACGCCATCATGCCGCCCCGGGAAAAGCCGAGGGCGTGGATCGTCTCGTGCGTCCGGCTAACGCGGTCATACAGAGACACGACGTCCTCTAAGTCGGCGCCTCCGAAATCCTCTTTTCCGGTTCCCCCGTGGTTCCCGCGATAGACCGGCGCCACGACATGGAACCCTTTCGCCGCGAATTGCATTAGCCGAGGCAACCGGACGTCGCCGATCCTCCCGGTGCCGCCTCGTAAATAAAACAGCACCTGGCCGTTCGGGCGTTTTGGCGTGATCGTGTAGGCGACGATTTCTTCCCCGTCACTCGTCTCGTACCAACCTCGATGAACGGGGTATCCCGCATAAGGAGGCAGGACGTCGACTCGATCAAACCAACTTTTTGTCATGGAGTACTTTCATCGTTTCGGGCAACACTTTATCTTTCATCATGAAACTGTAGCGGCCGTTACGGAGCAGGTTCGTCGGTAACGTGTCCAACAAGACGGCCCCGTCGGTCTCATCGACGGCCGGATGATCCTCGAACCGTTCGATTTCCGCAAAATAAATATTTTTGATGACGGTGTCACCACGCCCGAGCACCCGGTACTGCCCTAAATAATGGAGCGTCTTGACGACACCTCCCGTCTCCTCGTACACTTCCCGAATCGCCGCGTCGTCCTCGTGTTCTCCGGGTTCGACTTTCCCTCCCGGAAATTCGAGTCCGCGCTGCTTATGCTTCGTGAGCACCCATTTGTCCGCATAGCGGGCGACGACCCAGACGTGAAGCGGCGTATCCGAAAATGGATAGTGCTCGAAGCTCAACTCGACTTTATTGTGATAGTAGTCCGTGAATGTCAACATAGTCCATCCCTTTCTTTCCCGTGTCTACTCTCACTTTACCTTGTCTCACCCTAGTTTCAAACAAAAAAATAGGCCCGCCGAGGCGGACCTACAATAAATCATTGGTTTAAGCGCTTTTCAAGCTCAGCTTTTTGTTCCTCGTAACCTGGTTTTCCAAGCAACGCGAACATGTTCGCTTTATATGCTTCAACACCTGGCTGGTTGAACGGGTTGACTCCGAGAATGTAGCCGCTCATCGCGCACGCCTTCTCGAAGAAGTAGAACAAGTAGCCGAGATGATATGGCGTCATCTCTGGCAATTCGACGACGAGGTTCGGCACGTTTCCGTCCGTGTGGGCGAGGAGCGTTCCTTCTGCCGCCTTGTCGTTGACGAATTGGATCGTCTCACCGGCAAGGAAGTTCAAGCCGTCGAGGTCTTGTGCGTCTTCAGGGACGTTCAACGCGTGACGGACGTTCGTGACACGGATGACCGTCTCGAACAAGTCGCGGCGACCTTCTTGGATGTATTGTCCCATCGAGTGGAGGTCAGTCGAGAAGTCAACTGCCGCCGGGAAGATCCCTTTGTTGTCTTTGCCTTCCGACTCGCCGTAAAGCTGTTTCCACCACTCTGATACATAGTGGAGTGCCGGTTCGTAGTTGACGAGAAGTTCGATTGATTTACCTTTCGCATACATGGCGTTACGGACGACCGCGTACTGGTACGCCTCGTTCTCTGAAAGTTCAGGTGAACTGTAGGCATTTTCCGCGTCACGCGCACCTTCCATGAGGGCATCGATATCGATGCCTGCCGCCGCGATTGGAAGCAAACCGACTGGTGTGAGGACAGAGAACCGTCCACCGACATCGTCCGGAATGACGAACGTCTCGTAACCTTCTGCATCAGCGAGCGTCTTCAAAGCGCCACGGGCACGGTCTGTCGTCGCATAAATGCGCTCGCGTGCGCCGTCTTGGCCGTACTTCTCTTCCATGAACTGCTTGAGGACACGGAAAGCAATTGCCGGCTCTGTCGTCGTTCCCGATTTTGAGATGACGTTGACTGAGACTTCTTTGCCTTCGAGTACTTGAAGCAACTCCGTCATGTACGTTGACGAGATGTTGTGGCCCGCGAAGAAGACTTGCGGGGCGTTACGCTCCTCTTTTGACAACACGTTGAAGAATGAATGTTGCAGCATCTCGATGGCTGCACGAGCGCCGAGATACGACCCACCGATTCCGACGACGACGAGGACGTCTGAGTTGTCGCGGATTCGTTCAGCGGCCGCTTTGATACGTGCGAACTCATCCGTATCAAAATTCGTTGGAAGGTCGACCCAGCCTAGAAAATCGCTGCCGGCACCGCTCCGGTCGTGGATGACCGAATGGAGTGCTTTCACCGTTTCTTGCATTTGATCGACTTCGTGTTCCCCGACGAAAGACAGGGCGTTAGAATAATCGAAACGTACTGTTGACATGGCATTTCCTCCTTTAAATCGCTCATCTAAGAGCCATACATGACCCATCATAAACGGAAACGACGGATTCGTTCAATCATTATTGCAAAATAGGCATCAAATCGCCTTATTTGCTCAGCTCGAGAATCGTAGCCACGTCTTCGCGTTCGAGTGTACGGAAACGTCCGAACGCTCCACGTTTCATCGCTGAATCAAGGATCGCCTCGAACGTCGATTCGTCGATCTCATAGTCGCGGAGCGAACTTGGCGCACCAAGTTGGTCGAAGAAGGCACGGACCGCTGTGATCGTGCGTTTCGCCGTCTCGACGTCGGTCGCACCCGGTTCGACGTCGAATACTTCTGTCCCGAGTCGTGCGAACCGTGCCGCGTTGTCTTCTTCAAGGACGTGCTCCATCCAGCGTGGGAAGAGGATGGCGAGGCCGCCGGCGTGCGGGATGTCATGGACAGCCGAAACGGCGTGCTCGATGTTGTGCGACGCCCAGTCGCCAGAAGCGCCCATCTGCAAGACCCCGTTCAAGGCGATCGTGCCTGCGAACAAGATGATGGCACGTAAGTCGACGTTCTCTAAGTCATCGACGAGCTTCGGTGCCGACTCGATGACCGCTTTCAAGACGCCTTCGGTCATCCGCTCTTGGACCGGAGCGTGGTTCGGGTGGAAGTACTGCTCGAAACAATGGCTCATCATGTCGACGATGCCATAGATCGTTTGGTCTTTCGGCACCGACACAGTATAGCGCGGGTCGAGGATCGAGAACGTCGGATAGACGAGCGGGTGGCCCCAACCATATTTCTCTTGCGTCTCCCAGTTCGTGATGACCGAACCGGAGTTCATCTCAGAACCTGTCGCCGCGAGCGTGAGCACCGTCCCGAACGGTACCGCTTCAGTCGGGATATGGTCACGGAGGACGATGTCCCATGCGTCGCCGTCATACGGGATCGCTGCCGAGATCAATTTCGTGCAATCGATGACTGAACCGCCGCCGACCGCGAGCAAGGCGTCGATGCCTTCTTCGCGCGCTTTCGTGACCGCGCGTCTCACCGTTTCAATCCGCGGGTTCGGTTCGACACCTGAGAAGTCGACGAACTCGATGTCCGCTTTGTTTAATTCAGCAACGACTTCCTCATACGTCCCGTTCTTCTTGATGCTCCCGCCTCCATAGACGAGCATCACTTTCTTCGCGTCAAGCGCTTTGAGCTCCCCTGTGAGCTTCTCGATCTGATGCGTCCCGAAGATCAATTTCGTTGGGTTTTTGTATTCAAAGTTGTGCATAAGTCATCCTCCTTCAAAAATATGTAACACCTACACTATATACCCTGTTTTTCTGGATTGAAAAGTGATTAGCCCTGACTGTATATGCGGTCGATGATTTGATGAAGCAGGACCGCCTGTTCGGCCTGCTCGTATGACGGCTCATGCCGACACGCCTCAAGGAAGGAGCGAATCTGTGTCGCGTACGGGTCTTGTAACGTCAAATGAGCCGGCGTCTTGTCAAACAGAGCGCCATGTTCTTCCGTGTGGATCGTGAGCGGGAACAACGATGCCCCGCCGATTGTCCCTCTCAGTTCCACGTTCATCGTATCCTTCGGCCCGATGTTCGCCATGAAGCTCGCATCTAAAAAGAGAGAGGCCCCGTTCTCGAACGTGATCATCGCCCGGGCCGTGTCTTCAACCGAGAAGTTGTCGGCGTCCCAGTCCCCCATCAGCCCGACACCCGGACGCGTCCCAAGATACTGTCCGACATGACCGATCACGTCGACCGGTTTCGGATAATCCATCAAATAGAGGGCGAGGTCGAGCATATGGACGCCGATATCAAGCAGCGCCCCGCCTCCTTGGAGCTCCTTGTCCGTGAACACGCCCCAACCTGGGATGCCACGGCGCCTTAGGGCGAGCGCGGTCGCCGCATAGATGTGACCGAGTTCATTTGAGTCAATCAAGCGTTTCAGCAGTTGCGTGTCCGTCCGATGCCGGAAATGGAAGCCGTAGTGGAGCGTCCGGCCGGCCCGTTTGGCCGCTTGTAACATCTCGTCCGCCTCACGCTCCGAAATGGCCGGCGGTTTCTCGCAAAGGACGTGACAACCGGCATCGAGCGCCTGGATGACATGGTCTTTATGCAGGGCGTTCGGTGTGCAGACGCTGACCGCATCAAGTTGCTCGCTATCGAGCATGTCTGCTACCGTGTCATAAACCCGTTCAACCCCGAACTGACGGGCAACCGCCTCCCCGCGCTCCCGTGTCCGGTTCATGACCGCGACGACGTCCGCCCCGGCCGCGATGTAATGCGGGATGTGTGCGTTTGTGGCGATGCCCCCTGTCCCGATGATTCCAATCTTCATGTAGACCACTCCTTTCTCTAATCTCTTTCGGGAACGTCTATTCAATTTCCTGTACAAAAAAAAGGCGACCTATTTGGAATAGGCCGCCTTTCATCACTTACTTTTTGAAGTTCGTGTTTTTGATCCAGTCTTCGAGCTTGTCCTTGAGGACTGTGAAGCCTGGCGCTTCTTCTTGCTTGAAGTTTGAAGCTTCGTTGCGGCGTGGTGCGCCACGACGAGCTGGCTTAGCCGACTTCTCGCGTTTTGGTGCTTCTTGTGTCGCTTTCATTGAAAGCTTGATTTTCTTAGATGCTTCATCAACATCAAGAATTTTCACTTCAACTTCTTGGCCGACTTGAACGTACTCGTTCACGTCTTTCACGTAGTCATGTGAGATTTCAGAGATGTGGACAAGACCTTGTGTCTCGTCGTCGAGTGCGACGAACGCACCGAAAGGTTGAATTCCTGTTACTTTACCTTTTAAAACTTGATCTTTTTCGTATTTTGCCATTACAAACACTCCTATGCTAAATTCATCAACTTACTATAACATACTTTTTTCGATAAAGTGTAGAAAATAGTAAAAAAGATTATTTAGGATTATTTTGACGTTTCAAAGTCGCACCTCAGGGTAAATACAAATCAAGCAAGACTTCAAGTATTCCCCCCTGATTCCGCTAGGCTAACGCCTAGCCCTTTTTTTGTTTTAAGATGTCGCAAACGTCCGCTGCTAGCCGATGTCATAGACATCCCCACTAGCCATCTCGTCCAAACTCATCGCGAATCGACCGACCGATATCCCCAAGTCCGTCGCGGTCGGTTCGTACGAATGTTCAAGGTTCGGGTGCCTCACTCATTTACCTTCTAATCCGCCCTCAATCTCGACCCCATAATCTATATTCACACGCCACTTTCGTTTATCTTCCCATTTTATGTTACATCGTTCAACCCATTTTAGAATAATCGGTCGATATTCGGTCGTGGCGAGGCGCGATCACCGTTAACCTTATCGTCAAAACGTCAACAGACCCTCATCGCTGAGAGTCTGTCGTTGATGTTGCCAGTTCAAACTGTTTCATGAACCGATCGATACGGCGGATCGCTTCTTGAAGCTGCTCGATCGACGTCGCATAACTCGCACGGACAAAGCCTTCCCCGCTCGCTCCGAACGCATTGCCCGGAACGACCGCCACTCGCTCTTCAAGCAGCAACCGTTCGGCGAACTCTTCGCTCGAAAGCCCGGTATGGCGGATGGACGGGAATGCATAGAACGCACCACCCGGGACGTGGGTCGGGAGACCTGCGTCGTTTAACGCCTGGATAAAATAGTTACGACGCTGGCGATAACTCTTCACCATCTTCGGGACGTGTTGGTCACGGCTGCGCAGCGCCTCTAGCCCTCCAAATTGGACGAGCGTCGGCGCACACATCATGCCGTACTGATGCACTTTAAGCATTTCCCGGGTCACGACTTCCGGTGCACACGTGAAGCCGAGGCGCCATCCGGTCATCGCGAACGCTTTTGAGAAACCGTTGATGACGATCGTCCGCTCGCGCATGTCGTGGAGCGTCGCAAAGCTCGTGAACGGGGCATCGTAAGACAGCTCTGCGTAGATCTCATCGCTCACAACCCACAAATCATGTTTCGTAGCGAGTTCCGCGATTTCGGCGAGTTCGTCGCCCGTCATCGTCGCACCGGTCGGGTTCGACGGGAAGCAGAGCAAAATCGCTTTTGTCCGTTCCGTGATCGCTGCTGCGACGTCGTCCCGATTCAAGCGGAACCCGGATTCCGGACGACAAGCGACCGGGACGACGGTCCCACCGGCTAATTCAATGAGCGGCCCGTAGGAGACGAAAGCTGGCTCGACGACGAGAACCTCGTCACCTGGGTTCAATAAAGCACGGAAGGCGATATCGAGCGCCTGAGACGCCCCTGTCGTGACGATCAGTTCGGTCGCCGGGTCATACGTGACGTCAAAACGGTCGGTCATGTAACGAGCAATCGCTTCACGCAGCTCGAGTAGGCCCGCGTTGGCACTATAAGCCGTATAGCCTTGCTCGAGTGCCGCGTAGCTCGCTTCGCGGACGTTCCATGGCGTGATGAAGTCCGGCTCTCCCACCCCAAGAGAGACGACATTTTCCATCGTCTGTGCCAAATCGAAGAAACGGCGAATGCCAGACGGCTTCATCGAGACGACTTGATTCGATAGCGACTTCATGGCGTGATGTTCAACCGTTTGTCTTCGACTTGCGGGGTGAACAAAATACCGTCATGCTTGTACGTCTTCAACTTGAAGTGGGTCGTCGTCGACACGACCGAGTCAAGCGGTGACAGTTTATCCGAGACGAACGACGCCACGTCTTGGAGCGAACTCGCCCGGATGACGACTTGCAGGTCGTACGCGCCCGACATCAAATAGAGAGCCGTCACTTCCGGGAAGCGGTAAATCCGCTCGGCTACCTCGTCAAACCCGCGACCTCGCTTCGGTGTGACTTTGACGTCGATGAACGCCGTGACATCGTGACGGTTGATCTTCTGCCAGTTGATCATCGCCCGGAAACCGAGCAAGATGCCGTCCGCTTTAAACTTCTCGAGCATCGTTTCGACGGTCGCCTCATCGGTCGCGAGCAAGTCCGCGAGCAACTTCGTCTCGAGGTATCCTTTTTCTTCAAGCAATTCCAAAAGTTCTAACTCTTTTGTTGTGTACATATTAGTTGTCTCCTTCCGTTCTACCGGGAAACGTCCCTGCGAACGACCTTTCTGTCTGTCTCACGTAGTCCCGCCGTTCGGACTGGACGATGTGAAAATTCTTCATCTCCATATTCACCAAGCCGTGTTTTTGACAAAACCGCTCAAAGTACCGTCGACGCGTCTCATCTTGTTTCGCCGATAAGTTGTCGGTTCCGTTAAAAGCGTAGAGCACCGTCGCCCGGGCTGGATGAACGACCGTCCCGTGCTCGATCACACGTAAAATAAAGTCCCAGTCCCAATAGTTATAAACCGTCTCATCGAACATGCCGATGACGTCGTGAAGCCGCTTGCGGTAGAGCGTGCCGGACGGGATGAACGTCGAGTCTTGCCGAATCCGGTCCAAGTCGAGCTCGTAGGCGAACGCCTCCCACTCCGTGACGACCCGCCGCCCGTCTTGCCATGTGAACCGAAACAGTTCCGCATCGGTGAAAACGAGGTCTGCCGTCGTCAAATCATCGAGTGCTCGTTCGATATGGGTCGGCATGAGTAAATCATCGTCATCTAATAAAAGAATGTATTCGCCTCTCGCCTCCATCACGCCTCGGTTTCGCGCTTTGACGTGATGATTTTCTTCAAGTTCGATCAACCGAACCGACAATCGATTCAAAAAAGGCGCCAAAAGATGTTGCTTTGGCGGCCCATCATTATTTACTACAAGCACTTCGAACTGTTGAAACGTCTGTACCGTCAAACTCTCGAGTAGTTCCGTCAGTTCCGCCTCGCGTGCGTAGGCCGGAATGACGATCGAAACGAGCGGGTTCATCCGCGGTAAGCAGTTTCGACGTGCGGTAAGATCGCTTCCCAGCTGACGCCGTTCTCTTTTGATACTGTGACAAAATCGCCGTAAGCGAAGACGCTCTCGACACCTTCGATCGTGACGAGTTTCGCGAGAAGCGGTTGCTCTGTTGATTCGCCGGCTTTCACGCTTTGGCTCTTAGCTCCGAAGACGTTTTCAGGAAGCGTGATTTTCATTGCATTTGGATTAGGTGTTGGATCGATTCGTAACATGTTGGTTCCCCCTTATAATTGACAAGCTTCTGAAGATGTAAGTAATTGTCTGGCCATGGCGCGCGTGTCGTCCTCAGACGGGCACTCTCCAAACGAATCCGTTAGAATGCGACGGATCGTTTCATTCAACTCCGCTTCCGAGTCGATCTGCACGAGCGCCACTGTGATGTCATCGAACTCTGGCCCGTAAGACCCAAGCCCGTAACCGAGCGGGTCCCATGCTAATAATAAATCTTCTGAACGCATTTTTAAAACCCTTCTTTTTAGCCTTGATAGTATATCGTACTTCCTCAATCTACCGCACTTTTGACGATGGCGCTAGCCTTACCTCGGATTTCCCGCTTTTTCAAATCGAGACAACACTATATCTAGTATTGGTTCCTGGTCATAACTTTTTTACTGATTCATGAAATCAAAGGCGTTCTCCTCTCTTTTCGTATTGACAAACCAGATTGAACGCTTACAAAAAAAGTGGACAGCTTTGACCTCGGGAGTTGGTAAATCTTTTTTTCGTCTCATATCACGTCTCAAAACGGTTGAGAGAGCCGTTTTAGAGTAAAAGTAATTCGCATCGTCACAGTTTTATAAATTTCAATGATTGCAAAACTAAATATGGGTGATTTATGATTAAAAAGAGAATAAAACGTCAATATATAGTTAACGGATATTTATCACGTTCTATCCCCATTGACGTTGAATCGGACAAGTTCCGCTATACCTTTATAATTTCTACACCCGAAGAAGGAGTGATCGTTTTGACATCCCCTATCCACCACGAGACGATGTTGCCGGCAACACCAACCCTTGCCGACGTAGCGACATTGATCCAATCCTTAACACAACGTTACCCGCAGCTCAGCGTCGCACGCTACGAGGAACGTTTGATTCGAGCACTCGATTCAAAATCACTGACACAAGATGTAGTATATGACTTGATGACGATGCACGCCCTCGATATGTTGAAGGCTGAAGAGCCGGACTGGACGTTCGTCGCGACCGAGATGTACTTAAACCGTCTCTACCTTGAAGCAGCACGCAACCGCGGGTATGACGCTTCGATGCGTTACGGCTCACTCTATTCGATGATCGAGACGCTGACGAACAAAGGCATCTTCACGTCGGCGTTAATTGACACATACTCTAAAGAAGATATCGCTTATTTAGAGACGTTGATCGACCCGTCACGCGATCGTCTCTTCACTTACATCGGCCTACGGACGTTGGCGGACCGTTACCTCGGACGCGATCACGTCAAAAACTTATATGAGCTCCCACAAGAGCGGTTTATGGTCATCGCCATGACGCTCATGCAAAACGAGGCCGCGTCTAAGCGGGTCCAACTTGCCGAAGAAGCCTACTGGGCGCTATCGAACCTGTACATGACCGTCGCCACGCCGACGCTCTCGAACGCTGGTAAATCGTACGGGCAGCTTAGCTCTTGCTTCATCGATACGGTCGACGATTCACTCCGCGGTATTTACGACTCGAACACGGACGTGGCCACACTTTCAAAAGGCGGCGGTGGCATCGGGGTGTACCTCGGCAAAATCCGTTCACGCGGAAGTGACATTAAAGGATTCAAAGGTGTCTCGAGCGGCGCGTTGCCTTGGATGAAGCAGTTGAACAACACGGCCGTCTCGGTCGACCAGCTCGGCATGCGTCAAGGCTCGATCGCCGTCTACTTGGACATCTGGCACAAGGATATCTTTGAATTCCTCGATGCCAAGTTGAACAACGGCGATGAGCGCCTCCGCACTCATGACTTGTTCACCGGCGTCTGTTTACCGGACTTGTTCATGCGTACCGTCGAAGCGCGTGGCGATTGGCATTTGTTCGACCCGCATGAGATTCGCACGGTCATGGGCTTCAGCCTTGAAGACTTCTACGACGAGACGGACAACGGCGGTTCGTTCACCGAGAAATATACAGCTTGTGTCAATAATCCGGAGCTCACGCGTGTAACTGTGCCGGCCATCGACCTCGTCAAACGCTACATGCGCTCACAGCTCGAGACGGGCACACCGTACATGTTCTTCCGGGATGCGGTCAACCGCGCCAACCCGAACAAACATGCAGGTATGATTTACAGCTCCAACCTCTGTTCAGAAATCGCTCAGAACATGTCGGCGACGACAATCGACGAAGAGTATACGCAAGACGGGAAAATCGTCATCACGAAGACGCCGGGCGACTTTGTCGTCTGTAACTTGAGCTCGATCGCACTCGCGCGCGCCGTCAAATCCGACGTGCTCGAGCGCCTCATCCCGATTCAAATGCGAATGCTCGATAACGTCATCGACCTGAACACGATCGAAGTGCCACAAGCGATGATCACGAACCAAAAATATCGTTCTGTCGGTCTCGGCACGTTCGGGTGGCACCATTTGCTCGCCCTCGAAGGCATCCGCTGGGAATCGGTCGACGCCGTCCAGTACGCTGAGAAACTTTACGAAAAAATCGCCTATCTCACGATTCACGCTTCGATGGAACTCGCGAAAGAAAAAGGCGCGTTCGGCGTGTTCGAAGGTTCGGAATGGCACACGGGCGAATACTTCAGTCGCCGCAACTACCGGTCGCACGACGAGCTCGACTGGGACGGCCTCGCGGCCGAGGTTCACCAAAACGGTGTCCGCAACGCCTACATGATGGCCGTCGCACCGAACTCGTCGACAGCGATCATCGCCGGTAGCACCGCTTCGATCGACCCGATTTATAAGAAAGTATATTCGGAAGAAAAGAAAAATTATAAGATCCCAGTGACCGTCCCTGACCTCAACTCGGAGACGAACTGGTTCTACAAATCAGCGTTTGAAGTCGACCAACTTTGGAGCATCCGTCAAAACGCGGCCCGCCAACGCCACATCGACCAAGCGATCAGTTTCAACTTATACGTCAAGAACGACGTGAAGGCGACTGAAATGCTGGGGATGCACCTCGAGGCATGGTCGCTCGGTATGAAATCGATCTATTACACGCGTTCAACGACCGTCGAAGTCGATGAATGCGAATCGTGTTCGTCGTAACATCTGTTTAACGAAAGGTGGGACCTAACCATGAACGTCGCAATCGTCTATAGTTCAATGAGCGGGAATACAGAAGAGGTCGCCGAGTTGATTCAGGCGACCCACGTCAATCGGGGTGACCGTGCCGTCTTGTACGAAGCGGACCGCATCGGCCATCGCGAGGCCGGGTCGCTCGCCACGTACGACCTCGTCTATTTCGGGTCGTACACGTGGGCCGATGGCGTCTTGCCAGACGAGATGAAAGATACGTTCCGGCTTCTCTTGAAAGAGCAGTCGGTACCGATTCGTCAAGCCGCCGTCTTCGGGACGGGTGACAAGATGTTCGTTCATTTCTGCCGCGCTGTCGACGAGATGGCGTACCACCTTTCGAAATTTGGAATCCCCCTTGCCGGTGAACTGTTGAAAATCGAACAGTCGCCGCGCAACCAACCGTACAACGTCCGTGCTTGGACCGAGCGGTTGGCACGAAACGCCGAAGAAGGAGTTCACGTCTATGACCATTCAAAAGATCAAACTACTGTCGCCCAAACATCCTAACCGGGCGACAGCCATTATCGGTGGCGAGACGAGTTCGATCGTCAACTGGAACGATATCGCCTATCCGCAATTTTATACGATTTATAAACAGTTACTGTCTAACTTTTGGATCCCAGATGAGATCTCGATGTCAAAAGACATGCAACAATGGCCGCAACTGACCGAGCGTGAACAAGACGCGTTCAAGCGCATCATCGGCTTGTTGTCGATTCTCGACTCGGTGCAGACGCGCTACATTCTCGAGTCGGCGATGTTCTCTTCCGACTCGTCGGTCCACTCGGTGCTCGCCATCATCGCCCAGCAAGAAGTCGTCCATAATCAATCGTACAGCTACGTGTTATCGAGTCTCGTTCCGCTCAGCGAGCAGAACCGCATCTTCGATATCGCCAAAGATGACGAGATGGTCATGAAACGCAATCAGTTCATCTTAGACTTGTATGAAGACTTCCGGGCCGTGCCGAACGCGGAGAACTTCGCGAAGTCTCTCGTCGCCTCGGTCATCCTTGAAGGCATCAACTTCTATTCCGGATTCGCCTACTTCTATAACCTCGCCCGTCATCAGAAGATGGTCGGGACGTCGACGATGATCAGCTATATCCAACGGGACGAGATGCAACATTCGCATTTCGTCAGCCAGCTGCTTCGCGCCGTCTTGACCGAGAACCCGGAAATCGACGCCGACGGAAGCTTCAGCCAGTTCGTCTACGACACGATGGGACAAGCGGTCGACCTCGAGATCGAGTGGTGCGAATACGTACTCCGTGACCTCGATGGCCTCGACGTCAGCGAGATGCGTGATTACATCAAATATCTTGCCAACAAACGCCTGCGCGTCATCGGATTGAACGATTTGTATGAAGGCTTCAACGAGGACGTCATGCCGTGGATCCGTGCCTATTCGGACGACTCGCTCAACGCGACGAAATCCGATTTCTTCGAACAAAAATCACGCTCATACGCGAAAGTGACCGACGCCAACGGTTTCGACGACTTATAAGCCAAGCCCTCGCCCATTCGGACGAGGGCTTGATTACTACATAAAAGGAAGGCCCCGGCTCAAAATGAGCCGGGGCCTTCTGTATACTCCTGCGCGAGCAGGTTGGAATTAATGGTATGCTCTCACGTATTGGGCAATACCTTCAGCAACACCGATTGCCATGCGCTGGCGTGATGCTTCACTACGAAGGTGGACAATATCTTGCGGAGACGAGATGAACCCGAGTTCAACGAGTGCTGACGGCATCGTGTTATACGTGATGACGTAGTAGTTCGCCGTCTTGACACCGCGGTTTCTCATCCCTGACATTTCACTCATCAAATTCGATTGGATGTTCGTTGCGAGCACCCGACTCTTGGCACTATGGGCCGATGAGGTCGAGTAGAACGTTTCGACTCCGTTTGCCGCGGATGACGTCGCCGCGTTCGTATGCAGGCTGACGAAGAGATCGCCACGTAAGTTTCTAGCCGCTTGGACACGTTGATTGAGCGTCAAGTAAACGTCTGTCGAACGTGTCAACCGGACTTCGTAACCATACTTCGAACGAAGATACGCTTCCGTACGTTTCGTCACGTCGAGTACGACCGTTTTCTCATAAAGCGAACTTCTTACTGCACCCGGATCGGTTCCACCGTGTCCGGCATCGAGAATGATGACAGCACCGCTCAATACATTCGGTTTCGTCGCCATCGTGAAGGCCGCTGAGATGAACCCATCGCGTCCGTTGTACTTGATCTTATAGAAGCCGTTCGCTGAACCGTAGTGATCGACTTGCGTGCCGTGCGTAAGTTTCCCGAGTACCGTCGAGCTGGTCGAAGCCGTCGCTCGGACGTTCAAGGCGTCACCCGGCGTGTTCGTGAACACTTTACCTTGTGGCGCTGCGGCAGGTGCTGATGGTGCCGCACCGGCAGTCAACCATGAAGTCGCTGTGTAATATGTCTTCGCCCCGACAAATACGGTCGACCAGCTTGAGTTATATGGGCTGTATGTCACTGCCGAATACTGCGGCAAGACGAGCAACACCGATGAACCCTGGTGCGTTTTACCGAACAAGTTAATGTTGCGGTTGGCATACCCTTGAATCTTCGTCTCTACTGGCTTTGTCGTCGTCGGTGGTTGGACCGGGGCAACGCCTGGCGTGATCCATGCCGTCGGCGTGTAGTACGTGTCGTTGCCGATATAGACGGTCGACCAGCTCGAGTTGTACTTGCTCGATGCGACTACCGTGTTCAACGGAAGTACTTTAACGACTTTCGATGCTTGGTTGCGCGTATCGAACAATTTTAATTCCCGGTTCGCGTAGCCAGTCTCTGTCGTCGTCGCCGGCTTCAGTGTCCCGGCTGTAATTCCTCGAGTCGGTGTGTAGTAGGTCTTTGTGCCTTCATAAATAACCGACCAGCTCGAGTTGTGGATGCTGAACGTGACAGCGCGCTTGGCCGAGATTGTTTTCGCGACCGGTGATGTTTGTAGCGTGCGATTGAACAGCTGAATGTCGCGATTCGTGTAGCCCGATTGCTTTTTAGGCGCTGAAACGACTAACTTTGGCGCAAGGTAAGCTTTCGCCGCGTAGTACGTCTTTCCATTCAAGAACACTTTGGCCCATGATGAGTTATGGACGGCATAGTTCACTTCAGTGCCTTTTTTAAGCGTCGTAACGATTTTTGCATCACGGTGTGACGTCACTCGAATGTTCAAGTTTTCTGTCGTGACGCCTGTCGATGATGCTGCTTGCGTCTTGATCGTCGTCGTTGACGAGACGATCCGTTTAATATACGGGGCCGAAGCATAGTAAGTGCGACTATTTAAATACACTTTATGCCATGATTGGTTATAAGTCCCATACTTTACTTTCGTGCCTTTCGGTAACGTCGTGATGACGGCTCCCGTCGTGCTTGGTTTCGATCGAACGTTTAAATTGACAGTCGTTTCGCCATCTAATGTCGATGCCTCAACCGCAGGGATTTGAGCACCGAACAACAACAGCGATAAGATGAGAGCAACTTTCAATAGCTTCATTTTCATCCAAAATATTCCTTTCTTCTCGCGCTAATTTCTACTAACAACACCTTCATAGTAGCATAACGCTTTTTAAAAAAAAGTAAGTATTTGAAAAAAAGATGAATATTTTTGATAAAAAGGGGAATACTTTTCTACCAGTTTTTACGAATAATAATAAATTTGTCTATTCCATGCCATTCTTCGTCGATTATGAACGATTCCGGCACCTTCCAGTCTTGCTCGAGAGAGGACGTCATGATGAACGGCTCGTCCGGTTGACGAACGACGAACCCATCCAGCCCTTCGACATGGGCAATCTTTAAAAATCGTTCCATGTTATATTCTCGTTCTCTATATCGGCTCGCTTCCTCCGAAGGTTTAGCCTCAATTCCTCCCCAATATCGACCAGGTTTAAAACGCGTGTACAATCGCACCGACGATTCGGTGATCGGATCAGGCGTATGATCGAACCGCCCGAAATCGCGCGCGGATTTCTCATCGATCAGCGAACCGATTTCCGCATACAAATCAAGCTCAATCTCGCGTGCGATATCGAACACCGCTGCTTGGACGCTCTCGATTCGATACTGTAACGAACCCGGTGTCGATGATGCTTTCAATTTTTTATCCCCTTCGTAGGCGTTCAAGGTCCGGGCAACCTCCCCCGCTTCCCGAACGAGCGAATAGTAAGCGCGATGAACGAGGCGCTCGCCTCGTCCGTTCGATTGATCGTCAAGTTCGATCGCATACTGATTGGCGAGACAAGTTGAAATGACGAATACGTCTAACAGCTCTTCCATGAGCGCTGCTTCGTCCTGGTCATGCAAGGCACCACCCACTTCCCCCACTTCTTCTAATAACCTTGCCAAGCCTGATAACGGCCGCCAATATCCTCCTAAGTGGATAATCATCCGATCGATTTTCTGTTGAATCTCCTTCATATTTACTCACCTATCCATCCTCTTCATTTACCAGTTGCGTGGTATACTATGCTCAATCCAATTGTTAGGAAAGGGGCAACGCCTCATGTCTCCTGTAAGACTTTGGCAATTACTTCGGTTTCTCCTTGTCGGCATCGGACTCGTGCTCGTTATTTGGGGACTGAGCGTCCTCTTTACGTACACGTATCCTTTCGTGTTCGCTTTCTTGTTATCCTTGTTGACAGTCCCCCTCGTCAACTTGTTCGAGCGTGAAACGAAGATGCCGCGTGCCCTTGGCACCCTCGTTTCACTGCTAATCGTCATGAGTCTTGTCAGCGGCGTCATCGCCATCGTCGTCACCCAATTGATCCGTTACTTGACGATTGCGGCCGAAAAACTTCCAGACCAGATCGAGACGTTCACTGCCTACGTGCAGCGTATGTTCAATCAAAAAATCGCCCCGTTCGTCAACGACGCCTACGACAGCATCCAGCGGTTAAACCCTGGTCAAACGACATCGCTCGAAGGTGGCATCACTGAAATCGGCGTCCAACTCGGTGCCGCGATCGGCGTCCTGTCACGAGGTGTCGCCGGGCTCCTGCAAGACATCCTGAGCGCACTCCCGCTCGTCCTGCTCTTGTTCGTCGTCATCGTCCTAGCCTGGTTCTTCATCACGAAAGACTGGCCGTCTTACATGCGTTCGATCGAACGGTTGAATAAACGAAAAGGCTTTAAAGAGTTCGAACTCGTCATGCTCAATTTACGTTCGGCTTTGTTCGGCTATGTCCGGGCCCAATTGACCCTCATTTCCATCACGTTCGGAATCGTCTTGGTCGGGATGTTCATTCTACGTGTCGACAACCCGTTCTCATTCGCCTTGTTAGCCGCCTTCTTTGATCTGTTGCCTTACCTCGGTGTCGGGACACTCTTAGTGCCATGGGCAGCCTACGCGGCCATCTCAGGCGACTGGTTCAGCGCGATCGGGCTTCTCGTGCTCTATATCCTCGTCATCGTCCAACGTAACTTGGCCGAGCCGAAGATCGTCGGCTCTCATATCGGCCTCGATCCGCTCGCGGCTTTGATCTCGATCTTTGTCGGTCTGCAACTGTTCGGTGTCCTCGGTTTCATTTTAGGACCAGTCCTCGCGGTATTGCTGAAAGCACTCTACAACGCCCAAGTATTTCATTACATATGGAAGTTCGTCCTCGGACCGATCCAGACACCAAAAGAGCGATGACGCGGTCATCGCTCTTTTGTCTTCGGTACCGCTACGAACGGTAATCCCTCTGTTTGATGCGGATGCGTCTCTAAGCCTGTCGTCCCGGCCTCATAGGCGGCGACGGCAAGGATACATGCGTCGATGATATCGTCGACTTTGACGTTCGACATCTTCCACTTCCACGGCGAACTTTTCGAATAGCGCCGCAACAGCTCGATCCGTTCGGCCTCGCCGGCCTCAGTCTTTTTGCTGAAATCGGCCTCGTGTCCGGTCATGACGGCGAAACAGACTTCCGGATGCGACTCATACACGTCTTCAGCCGTAATCGTTTGAAACTCACGAATACGCGGCACGAGGTTCCATGCTTGCTTGCTGATTCCTTTTCCAATCAGTTCGCGGCTTCTCACATTGGCGGCTTCATACGTCTGTTCCATCACGACGTCTTGAATCGGCGGCGTGAAGATCGACGACTTCCGTTGCTTCAACTGGGCCCGCATCCACGCATCGCACGTCCGGTCCGGGTTTGAGATCGTCCCGAGATCGTTCGGCATGTCGACGAAGTGGATTGCCCCGTCAATCAATAAATCTTCCAACTGTTCTGAGATGGTCAAGCACAGCGAGATGCTATCGTACGTGATACGTACCCAGCCTCCGCGTGCCCCATCAATTCCTACTCCGACCACGGCGTCCCTCCTGAATCAAAAACAAAACTCCGAGCACCGCACTAAAGACGGATACCCCCAACAACAACTGGCTCGGCCAAGCCGCATAGCCGAGACCTGCGACGATGGCCAAACCGATCAACATCAATCCGAATTTCAACGCTTCCATCCTTCGAGCATTGACGCAAGTGTACGTACCATGACACCGGTCGGGCCTTTTGGACCGAGATCACTCGCCGCAGAACGCTCGCTCGTTCCCGCGATATCGAGGTGGAGCCACGGCGTGTCACCGACGAACTCGCCGACGAACGCGCCACCGAAAATCATATGACCGTAACGGCCCGGTGAGTTGTTCAAGTCAGCGACTTCAGATTTCCGAACTTGCTTGATGAACACATCAAAGTAAGGCATTTGCCAAACGAGCTCATTCGTTGCTCGGCTCGCCGTCTCTAGTGCCTCATAGAGCGAGTCGTCGTTCGTCAGGCAACCCGTCACCTCAGTACCGAGCGCGACGAGTACACCGCCTGTCAGCGTCGCTACGTCGATGATGGCTTTCGGCTCATACGTCTTCGCGAACGTCACCGCATCGGCAAGAACGAGTCGTCCTTCCGCATCGGTATTGAGCACTTCGATCGTTTTCCCGTTCATCGCCGTAATGACGTCGTCCGGTTTGAACGCGTCTCCTGAAATCATGTTGTCCGTTGCCGGAATGACGCCGAGCACGTTGACAGCCGGTTTCGTCGTCGCGAGCGTCTCAAACAGACCGAGCACGGTGGCCGCACCACCCATATCGCCTTTCATCCCGACGATCCCGTCTTTCGGCTTGATCGAGTACCCGCCCGTGTCGAACGTGACACCTTTGCCGACGACGGCAATCGGCGCATCGTCCCCGGCACCGTTGTACTCGAGCACGATCAACTTCGGCGGGATTGTCGAACCTTGATTGACGGCGAGCAGCGCCCCCATACCGAGCGCCTCCATCTCTTCTTTCTCGATGATTCGATGGCTGAAACCGTGACGATCGGCTAAGTCGACGGCATAGTCGGCTAGCGCCACTGCGTCCAAAATGTTAGCCGGCATCATCGTCAACGTCCGAGCGACGTTGACCCCACGCCCGTATGCGGCACCCGCTTCGACGTCCGCTTCGTTCGCGTCTCCTAAAAGGGTGATCGTCACGTCCGGTGTCGCCGATTTTGGCGCCGACTTGTATGTAGGATGCTCATACGTCGCCATCTCATACGCTTCGGCGAACAAGCTCGCCGTGCCTGGTTCAAACGTGTCGAGCGCGACCGCGACGTCCGTGAAGGCGCGGGCTTTGATTTCTTTCGCGACTTTCCCGAACCAATTCCGCAAGTTTTCGACGGACGAATCGTTACGTTGTCCTAAACCCACGAACAGCACGCGTTTGATGTTCCCCTCAAACGTCGGCACGATCGAAACTTCCCCTGTCTTCGTCGAGATGTCAGCTGACTGGATGAGCGATTTGACGCGCCCGTTGAACAACGTGTCGAGCCCTGCTTCGACGGCGTCGGCTGCCCCGATTCCGACAACGACCGTGTCGTGTGAACTGGTCCAGTCTAATTCAGCGAATTGATACATATTTGCCACTTCCCTTCTTTATATAAGGTAAGCATAACGAACTTCATCGAAATAATGAAATAGTATGCGCAATCGTCGCTAATTCTTCAAATTCAAAGGCTATCTCCTCGTTGTGACGATGATTTATTTTATGATAGGATAGGAAAGTACGCAATCAGGCATCCCTCGTGCTCGAGGCGAGGCCACTTTGTTCGGTCGAGGCTTCCCCTAGTAGTAGACCGTTGCTACTTTAATCTTCCGGGTTTTCGTTAGTTCCTTTTTCATTTCGGGTAAGAACTAACGAGGTAACCGTCGGAAAAAACACTATTTCTTTGAAGAGAGGGATTACGCTTATGTCACACATTAAAGGTATTGGCGCATCTGCAGGAATCGCAGTTGCGAAAGCATTCGTCATGGAGACACCTTCATTTGACATCCCGACGAACAAAATCGAGGATGTAGCCGCTGAGAAGGCGCGCTTCCAAGCAGCCATCGCTCAGTCGAAAACAGAACTCGAAGAAATCCGCCAGATCACACTGCGTGAACTCGGAGAAGACAAGGCTGAGATCTTCTCGGCTCACTTGCTCATCGTGGAAGACCCAGAGATCGTCTCGCAAGTGAACGAAAAAATTGAAAGCGAACACATGAACGCTGCGAAAGCGCTCGATGAAGTCGCTCAAACGATGATCATGATCTTTGAATCGATGGACAACGAGTACATGCGCGAGCGCGCGGCTGATGTCCGCGACGTCACAAAACGCGTCATGGCCCACATCCTCGGCGTCACGTTCATGACACCTGCTTCAATTTCAGAGGAAGTCATCATCATCGCTGAAGATTTGACACCGTCTGACACGGCTCAGCTCAACCGCAAATACGTCAAAGGGTTCGCGACAAACATCGGCGGTCGTACGTCACACTCGGCCATCATGTCGCGCTCACTTGAAATCCCGGCAGTCGTCGGAACAAAAGTCGCACTCGAAGAAATCAAGAACGGCGACCTCGTCGTCATCGACGGGACAGAAGGAGACGTTTTCGTCAATCCGTCTGAAGAACTCGTCAATGAATACGTTGCAAAACGTGCGTCATTCGAAGCGTACAAAGAAGAGTTGAAGCAACTCGTCAACGAAGAGTCTGTCACGGCAGACGGTCATAAAGTGAAACTCGCGGCGAACATCGGGACACCGAACGACCTTGAAGGCGTTCTTAAAAACGGTTCTGATGCGATCGGTCTTTACCGGACAGAATTCCTTTACATGGATTCAGAAACGTTCCCGACTGAAGAAGAGCAGTACACAGCATACAAAACAGTAATCGAAGGCATGGAAGGCAAACAAGTCGTCATCCGTACGCTCGACATCGGTGGAGATAAAGAATTGTCTTACCTCGACCTCCCGAAAGAGATGAACCCGTTCCTCGGCTATCGCGCCATCCGCCTTTGCCTTGAAGAAACGGACTTGTTCCGCACACAACTTCGCGCCCTTCTCCGCGCCTCGGCTCACGGTGACCTCGCTATCATGTTCCCAATGATCGCGACACTTGAAGAGTTCCGCGCGGCGAAAGCCCTTCTTCTCGAAGAAGAAGCGAAGTTGAAAGCAGAAGGCGTCGCTGTCGGTAACTACGAGACAGGGATGATGGTCGAAATTCCTTCGACAGCCGTCATGGCGAAACAATTCGCGAAAGAAGTCGACTTCTTCTCTGTCGGCACGAACGACTTGATTCAATACACGATGGCAGCTGACCGCATGAACGAGAAAGTCTCGTACTTGTACCAGCCGTTCAACCCGGCCATCTTGAACCTTCTCCACAACGTCATCACAGAAGCACACAAAGCAGGCAAATGGGTCGGCATGTGTGGCGAGATGGCTGGAGAAGAGCTCGCGATTCCAATCCTGCTCGGACTTGGCCTCGACGAGTTCTCGATGTCGGCTTCAAGCGTCCTTCGCGCACGTAGCCTCGTCAAACGTCTTACGAAAGCTGAAACAGAAGCGATCGTCAACGACGTCCTCAACATGGATACAGCCGAAGAAGTCGTCAACTTCATCAGCCAAAAATTCGATATTAAAGCATAATCAAAAGTGGCTCTCGCAAAATTGCGAGAGCCACTTTTTTTTGCGCTTATTCCGCGCCTTTGTCATCCGTTCTAAAATCGAGCGCTTCCCCGGCGACGACCGTCTCTCCGAACGGTACGACGACGACTTTGCCGTCCCCGTTCGTCCAAATGATCGGCGTGATGAGCGACGGGACTTTGTCACGGATCAAGTTGAGGTCGACATCGAGCAGAATATCTCCCGCTTCGACGCGGTCGCCTTCTTTCACTTTGGCGACGAACCCTTCCCCTTTCAGATTGACCGTATCAAGACCGACGTGGATGAGAATCTCGCGTCCGTCGTCCGCGAGCAGCCCAATCGCGTGTTTCGTCGGGAAGAACGTCGTGATCTGACCAGTGACCGGTGCCACGACTTGGCCGGAACTCGGCTCGATCGCGAACCCTTCACCCATCATTCGGCCCGAGAAGACTTGGTCCGGTACATCGTCAAGCGACAAGATGACACCGGACATCGGTGCGAGGAAGCGATGGTCGGCATGCTCGGCCGCTTCCGGCGTGATGACCGCTTTTTCTTTCGGTTTGTACTCGCCACCTTCGATGATGGCGGCAATTTGCGACTTGAGTGTATCGGATTTTGGTCCGAAGATAGCTTGGATGTTATCACCGACTTCAAGCACACCGGCGGCACCCAGATCTTTCAGCAAGTCTTTATCGACTTGTTTGACATCGTTCACGGTGACACGGAGTCGTGTGATACAAGCATCAAGATGCTTGATATTCTCAGGACCGCCGAGACCGACGAGCACTTCGTACGGAAGGTCATCGCCGACGACCGTTCGGGCGCCACGCCCTTCAGCGACGACGTCACGACCTGGAATTTTCAAATCGAACTTCGTGATCGCGAAACGGAATCCAAAGTAATAGATGACCGCGAAGACGAGACCGACTGGAATGACGAGCCACCAAGCCGTCCGGTTCGGTAATACCCCGAACAACATGTAGTCGATGAGTCCGCCCGAGAACGTCATCCCGATTTTTACGTTTAGCAAATGCATCGTCATAAACGAGAGTCCAGCGAACACGGCATGAATACCGAAGAGAAGTGGTGCGACGAAGACGAACGAGAACTCGACCGGTTCTGTGATCCCCGTCAAAAATGAAGTGAGGGCTGCTGAGAAGTAAAGTCCTTCTACGTCTTTACGACGCTCTTTCGGAACGGTGTGGAACATGGCGAGACAGGCGGCAGGCAATCCGAACATCATGAACGGGAACTTCCCGGTCATGTACGTCCCGGCTGTGAAATCGACGCCGTCACGAAGTTGGGCGAAGAAGATCCGTTGGTCCCCTTGGACGAGATCCCCCGCTTGGTTCGTATATTCCCCGAACTGGAACCAAAACGGTGAGTACCAAATATGGTGCAGACCGAACGGGATCAACGAGCGTTCGACCAATCCGAAAACGAAGGCGGAAACCGCCACGTTCGCCTCAATGATCGTGCTCGAGAACGTATTGATGGCAGTACCGATCGGCGGCCAGACATAGGCCAGCGCAATCCCGATCACCAAACTGAACGCGGCGGTCGCAATCGGAACGAAACGTTTACCGGCAAAGAATCCTAAGAAGTCCGGCAACTTGATGTTAAAGTACTTGTTATACGCGAACGCGGCAATTAAACCGGCGATGATACCCCCGAATACCCCCATTTGGAGCGTCGGGATGCCAAGTACCGATGCATAGGCAGGATCCCCCTGGACAATTTCTGCAGTAATCCCGTTCCACGTACTAATAACTTTGTTCATGATCAAATAACCAACGATAGCTGCTAACCCGGCAACACCGTCTCCGTTGGCCAGCCCAATGGCGACCCCGACGGCGAACAACAGACCTAAATTGGCAAACACGATATCCCCGGCATCGGTCATGACTTGCCAAACGAGGACGAGTGCATCATTTGCCAAGAAAGGTAACAGCGAAACGAGATCAGGATTTTGGAACGCAGTACCAAAGGCGAGTAATAGACCGGCTGCCGGCAAAATCGCAACCGGAAGCATGAGCGCTTTCCCGATCCGCTGCAATACACCAAACACTTTCTTCCACATCATGGTTCCTCCTTTTGTCAGAATACTTACTTTTCCCCATCTGATACCAGGCTGAAACCGTTTCCCCACACAAAAAAAGCCAACCCTTAACGGATTGGCTTAATACTTAGTTTGCTTTCTTTTCGTTACCTGAAGCGATGACCGCTTGCATCTCTGATTTCAATGCATCCGAACGCGGTCCAAAGATGGCTTGAATGTTGTTACCGACTTCGAGGACACCAGCTGCCCCGAGACGTTTCAACTCTTCTTTGTTCACTTGGCTCTTATCTTTAACTTCGACGCGAAGACGTGTGATACATGCGTCAAGGTGTTTGATGTTTTGTGAACCACCGAAACCAACGAGGATATCTTGTGCAAGTTCCGAACCAGTAGCAGTTGATTGCTCAACAACTTCATCTTCACGGCCCGGTGTTTTAAGGTTGAACTTACGGATAACGAAACGGAATCCGAAGTAGTAGATGACTGCGAACGCAAGTCCGACTGGAATGACGAGCCACCAGTCTGTACGGTTAGGAAGAACACCGAAGAGAAGGTAGTCGATCAAACCGCCTGAGAACGTCATCCCGATTTTGACGTTCAAAATGTGCATGACCATGAATGAAAGACCAGCGAAGACTGCGTGTACTGCGAAGAGCAATGGAGCGACGAACAAGAATGAGAACTCGATCGGCTCTGTGATACCTGTCAAGAACGATGTGAGTGCTGCCGAAGCCAAGAGACCACCGACGACCGCTTTACGTTCAGGACGTGCTTCATGGTACATCGCAAGTGCTGCTGCAGGAAGACCGAACATCATGAACGGGTATTTACCAGTCATGAACGTACCGGCTGTAAGCTCGGCACCGTCACGGATTTGAGCGAAGAAGATCGCTTGGTCACCGCGGACAATCGTACCAGCTGCATCCGTGTATGATCCGAATTCGAACCAGAACGGTGAGTAGAAGATATGGTGCAAACCGAACGGAATCAATGAACGTTCGATTAAACCGAAGACGAACGCCGCTAACGTGCGGTTTTCAGTCAACATGAAGTTCGAGAACGTGTTCAATCCGTGCTGAACCGGTGGCCAGATGAGAAGCATGACGAAACCAGCGACGACAGCCAATACAGCTGTGACGATCGGGACGAAGCGCTTACCAGCGAAGAAGCCAAGGAATTGCGGCAATTCGATATTGAAGTACTTATTGTATGCCCAGGCCGCTATCAGACCGACGATGATACCACCGAAGACACCTGTTTGAAGTGTTGGGATACCAAGGACTGACGCGTAAGACGGGTCACCTTGTGCGATGATCTCAGGTGTGAGTTCGAGCCAAACACCCATGACTTTGTTCATGATGAGGAACCCGACGATGGCTGCGAGTCCGGCAACGCCGTCCCCTGCTAAACCGATCGCGACACCGACTGCGAATAAGAGTGCTAAGTTCGAGAAGATAATTCCGCCTGCTTGCTCCATGAGCTGAGCAAACTTGACAACGCCTGCGTTCGTCAACCAACCAGCGCGTGACGTAAGGGCTGGGTTTTGCATCGCGTTACCGAATGCGAGAAGAAGACCGGCTGCCGGCAAGATCGCAACAGGAAGCATAAGCGCTTTACCGACTTTTTGAAGAACACCAAAAATCTGCTTAAACATGATAAATCCTCCTTTTGTAATTGTTTGTGTTGAAACCGAACGTAGATGTCAGACAACCGACGTATCTAAACGTTTTCATAATGAACGTTTATAAAAACAGAAACAGGCATGAATAAGGTACAGAACGTAGACTTCTCCTAAATAGAGAAATCGTAGCCGTTCCACTCCTTACTCATGCCTGATCGAATCAGTAACACGTAAGATACGTGGTATCAGTTATCTACTTGTAGTCAGTCGCTGGAGATGCATCGTCAAATATGTCGCTTCACCTCGTGGGACAGGACGCTTTAATTCGCGTTCCATGATGCCCATCAGCTCCCAAGCAGTACTATAGCATAGCGGATATTCTTCACGCAACACCTTTTCTATTTTTTGTGGGGCCTCGACCGTCTCACCTGTCGCAACCCGCTCAACGGCGTACCTTAAGTGCCGAAGTAAGCGCTTATAATCGAGCGAAGTCCGGTCCATTTTGACGTTCAAACGACTCTCAATCGTCTGAACGATCTGTCCGATGATTTGATTATGACGATTGACTTCGAGGACGTTTTTAAACGTCGTCGCCGAATGGATATGAAGGGCGATAAATCCGACTTCGGCATCAGGAAGCAACACGTCGAGGCGCTCGTGGATCATGTCGACGATCCGTTCGGCGAGCGCGTACTCGTTCGGATAGAGCGATTCGGTCTCGAGCAAGAACGGATTCGTCACTTCCATCCCTTGCTCGATTCGTTTCATCGTAAAGAACAAGTGATCGGTCAGGCCGATGTGGATATGTTGGTCAACTTTTTTCCCCGTGCTGCTCTCGATAAAGCCGACGATGTCTTGCATGAAGGCGATGAAGTCTTCATCGACGTGCTTCACGAGCTCGCGGTATTGAGATTGCTCTTCTTTGTCCGTCAATTGATACACTTTCTCCGGGACGCTGGCCGGGTCGACGAGATCGCCCGCTTTCTTGCCGAAGCCAATCCCCTTCCCAAGCAGAATGACTTCCGGATCCGTATCATGTTGACAGATGACAACGCTATTATTCAACACTTTTTTGATCGTATACATCGGTAATGTCATTCGTATCGCATCCCTTACTAATTTAAATCGTTATCTTATCTAGTATATCGGTTCAGCTTCTAAAAAAGTAGGCAGAAACCAAAAAAAGACGAACATTTCTGTCGTCTTTAAAACATCGAGTAACCGCTCTTACGCAAGTACCGGATGGTGACCCCTGCCAAGATGGCACCGAGCAATCCGAATCCGAGCATAAAAATGTCGAGAAACTGCAGACCGAGCAGACGCTCATAGACGTTCGCGAGCGCGGTCGATGTTTCCGTGACGTAGCTTGACAGCTTGACGTTGTCGATCATCATGATGACGAAAATCGGATAGATGAACACGAGCGTCCACGTCTTTTTGAGCAGCATATTCAAGATGAACCCGATGCTGAAGAAGATGACTAAATATAAAATCGCGCCGATGACGGCTTGGATGATATGCATGTGATTGCCCCCTTTTCCCGTTGTCTATTATACCGAAAAGAAATCCGCTTGGTCAAAGAAGTTCACTGAATCGTTGACATGAAAAAACAGCCCGTTCAAATGAACAGGCTGCTCGTTGGCTCAACCGAATCAGAATTTACCTTTTTTAAGGACGAGACCGTATTTTTTGAGCTCGATAAAGTGTTTGTTGTCGATGACTTTCTTCATGAATGAAGCGTTGCGACCGAAGATCTTTTTGCCCATGACGATTCCGATTCCATCGTTATGGCCAAGTGACGCGACCGTCCCTTTGCTCTCATACGTGAACTTCGAAGTCGACTTGCCGTTGATGAGCGCAGCGATATTTTTCGCCACGTTGTGCGCTTGCTGTGTCGCAATTTGCGCCGTCGGCGGGTACGGACGGTTTGATACCGGATCCATGACCGCTGAGCAGTCACCGATGATGAAGACGTTATCGTGGCCAGGGGCACGGTTGTCTGCCTCGACCATGACGCGGTTACGGACCGCTTCGAAGCCAGACTTCTCTACGGTCGGACTGCCGCTGACGCCGCCTGTCCACAGGATCGTGTTCGCTGCGATCGTCTCTGTCGTCTCACCTTGGAGTGGACCGAACGTGACGACACCTGGCTCTACAGCTTTGATGCCGTTGCCGAGTTTCATCTCGACGCCGTTACGCTCGAGCCATTTTTGCGCATACGTCGTGAGTTCCGGGTCGAACCCTGGAAGAACCGTTGGCGCTGCCTCGATGTTGACGATGCGGACCGCTTCACGGGGAACATCGTACTGTTTGCAAAGTTCAGGGACACGGTTGACGAGCTCACCGAGGAACTCGATACCTGTGAATCCGGCACCACCGACGACGATCGTGACGAATGCACGGTCAGATGATCCGCTTGTCTTGTATTGTGCGAACGAGTACTCGATATGTTCTTTAATTTTACGAACGCTGTTGAGCGAGTTGATCGTCATCGCGTTCTCTTTAAGGCCCGGGATACCAAACGTTTCCGGTACGCCACCGAGGGCGAAGACGACGTAATCGTACTCGACAGTCGATCCGTCTTCGAGCATCACTTGTTTGGCTGTAGTATCGACGCGATCGACGATCCCTTTGACAAGTTTAACGCGTGATGCATTGACGACATCGTTAATGTAGACACGAGCTTGCTCAGGCTTCATCGTTCCGGCCGCCGGCTCATGAAGCCAAGTCGTTTGGTAATGGTAATCGTGTTTGTTGATCAACGTGATGTTTGCATCTCCAGCTGAGAGCGTCTTTTGCAGGTTTACTGCCGTGATGAGTCCACCGAAACCTGCGCCGAGGATAACAATGTTAGGTCGTTTCATGTTCATTTCCACCTTATTTTAAAAGTTTTGTTTTCCTGAACAACTATGTTGTGTGTTTTTTCACATAGATGTTCACAATAAAGCCTAATTCTTGTTCAACCAATGTTCACAATTGCTTCCCGTTCATTGTACGACGTTTAATCTGTTTTCTCAATGAAAAAGCTTATCTTCTTGAATTTTTTTCGAAAGTATTGCATCTTTGTACTGAATGGATTTAGTTCACGTTAGACCATATAATAGAAGTACACGCTTCATGAGGAGGAATTCGATGAAATCGACGAAAGATGTAGTCATTATCGGTGGCGGTCCGATCGGACTGTTCACCGCATTTTATGCAGGTATGCGCCAACTCGATGCGACGTTGATCGAAAGCTTGCCGCAACTAGGCGGGCAATTATCGACGCTCTATCCAGAGAAATATATTTATGACATCGCCGGCTTCCCGAAAGTGAAGGCCCAAGACTTGGTCGACCAACTGAAAGCGCAAGCCGATCAGTTCGAACAAGATTATCGCCTTGGCGAGACGGTCGAAACGGTCGAGCGACTCGAAGACGGTACGTTCCACATCTCGACGAACAAGGACGAGTACCATACGAAAGCGATCATCATCACAGCCGGCAACGGCGCGTTCGCCGCACGTCCGCTCGGACTGGACGGTTGTGAAGATTATGCGAACCTTCATTACTTCGTCGACAGCATGGAGAAATTCCGCGACCGTCGCGTCATGATCGCCGGCGGCGGCGACTCGGCCGTCGACTGGGCACTCATGCTCGAAGGTATCGCCAAAGAAGTCCATATCGTCCACCGTCGTGACCGCTTCCGGGCTCACGAGCATACGGTCGAACAAATGAAGGCCTCGACGATCAACGTCTGGACGCCTTATAATATCGAATCACTCTCAGGCGCGACGCATATCGAGTCGGTCGAACTGACGGACAAAGATGGCGAATCGAAGTTCGTCGACATCGACGACTTGATTTGTAACTACGGGTTCGTCTCATCGCTCGGCCCGATCAAAAACTGGGGCATGGAGTTTGAGAAAAACACGATCCGTGTCGACTCACGGATGGAGACGACAGTCGCCGGCATCTTCGCTTGCGGTGACATCGCCACGTACGAAGGCAAAGTGAAATTGATCGCGACCGGCTTCGGTGAAGCACCGATCGCCATCAACCAAGTGAAGCAGCTCGTCGACCCGACAGCGCGTCACCCACAACATTCAACCTCGGTATTTGCCGGGAAATAAAGACTGGCCTCTCATCTGCGAACGATGAGAGGCCGTTTTTTCATTTGCGGATCGTTTGAATGATGACACGGTCAATCCAATCATCGAGTTGCGTGAACACGAAGCCAGCTTTTTTCGCCTCGGCGTTCGACATGTAGTAGTCGACGTCCGTATCGTACGGGGACGACGCCCCATCCTTAATGATTTGGACCGGTTTACCGATATGCTGTCCAATTCGTTCCATGAGCGCACCTAGCGAGATGAAGCCGTCGCTCGCGGCGTTGAACGGCCCCCTCACGTCGGCACGGCCGATCCATTCCAAGAAAGCTGCCGCCTCGAAACTCGAGATGAATCCCATCAACGCCTCCGGGTGATGTAATACGATCGGTTCTTCGTTCCGAACCGCGTCGACATAAAATTTTAACCGGTCGGTGTAATCATCCGGCCCTAGGACGATCGGCAACCGCACCGTCGTGACCGGGAATGAGGCCCGATGGAAGAAGTACGATTCGGCCTCTCGTTTCCCTTGTCCGTAATCGTGTTCCGCGTCGAGGTGATATTCATGATGGAGCGGATTGAAGTCGCTCTCTTTTAAAGCTGCCTCTGGCGCATATACGGACATCGTCGACGTGAGCACATATTTCCCGACCCGGTCCATGAAGGCGTCTGTCGCGATCTTCGCCTGATACGGATTGAAACAAATATTGTCGTAGACGAGGTCATACTCGTTGCGTGCGAGGTCTTTCATCGTCGCGACCGACTGACGGTCGCCTTTAATGGAGCGGATGCCTTCCGCTTCCGGCACTTGCAGCTGACCGCGTGTGACGATCGTCACGTCGTCCCCCGCTTCAGCGAGACGGAGCGCGAGCCGTTTCCCAAAGTAACGTGAGCCACCGAAAATCAACACTTTCCTCATCGTACCTACCCCCTTCTCATCCTTCTCCATCCAATATTCCCGTTCATTTCCTCTCATTAACATGCTCACCAAAAAAGGTTGCCGAACATGTCGGCAACCCGTCTATCGTTTAGCAATCCCCGGGCGTGCCGGCGTTCGCCGCCGTCCGGAAACTCGAGCCGCAACCGCACGTCGCGATCGCGTTCGGATTTTTGATCGTGAAGCCCCCGCCAAGCATCGACTGCTTGTAGTCGATCTCGAGCCCGTCGACGACACCGTGGTCAGCTTCGGCGACGATGACGCGGACACCGTAATGGTCGAACTGGACATCCTTGTCCGTCTTGTCTTCATCGAACCCCATCCCATAGGATAGGCCGGTACACCCACCGCCTTGGACTTTGATCCGTAAGAACTGATTTTCAGGGCGTTCGGTCTGTTTCATCATATCGATGACTTGTAGTGCGGCTGGCTCTGTCAAATGAATCATCTGAACTCCTCCTCATTTATCTTCACTTCAAGTCAACTGACTTGTGATTTTGTGAAATATCTTGTATAACTAAACTGTAACAAAAAAAATTAAATCGTTCCATCTTCGGGGCAGGGTGAAATTCCCGACCGGCGGTATTGAAGACAAGTTCTTCTCAGCCCGTGAGCGAGCAAGGCGTTGCTTGCTGATTTCGTGAGATTCGAAAGCCGACAGTAAAGTCTGGATGGGAGAAGATGGCGGCATCCGACCGATATTTGGATGTTTTCTTTGGCGTGGCTTAAACGTTGACGAGAACATCTGTTTCGTATGCGCGTAAACTCTCCCGATTGTTCACACAATCGGGTTTTTCTATGCGACGGGTGCCATTCATCAAGGAGCGACAAAAGGAGAGATTTTGATGAAAACAACGCGCAACAAACGATTGACAACACTGGTGACGCTATCGATGCTCGGGGCGATTTCATTCGTCCTCATGCTCTTTAACTTCCCGCTACCCTTCCTGCCACCATTCCTAAAAGTGGACTTCAGTGACATCCCAGCGCTCGTCGCCGGTATCGTCTTCTCGCCACTCGCAGGTGTCGTGGTCGTCGCTCTCAAAAACGTCCTCTACTATGTCTTTAACGGTGGCGGCGTCCCGGTCGGTGAAGTCGCGAACTTCTTCGCAGGTGTCGCCTTCATATATCCGGTCGCTTGGTTCTACCATAAACGTAAAACGAATAAAGCGCTCGCTTCAGGCCTCGTGGCAGGTACGATCACGATGGCGCTCAGCTTGGCGATTTTGAACTACCTACTCATTTTACCAGCTTACGCGTTCTTCTTCGGAATGGCCGAGATGGCCGATCCGGCAGTCAAAACGAACCTCGTCTTGTACGGCATCTTACCGTTCAACTTGATTAAGGCATTATTGATCACCGCCTTGTTCGTCCCGCTCTTCCTGAAGTTGAAGCCGTGGATCGAACGTCAACACATGCAACTGCAAGCTTAACGCCCAATCACCCAAGGGAGACATCCCTTGGGTGATTTTTTGTAGTCACTATATGGCAACCATGAACAAGAGCGCCCACCGGAGTGAGCGCTCTTGTTTGTGAATAACGATTAGAGAAGAAGACCAGCGAGAGTCGCTGACATCAAGTTCGCAAGCGTACCTGCGAGAATCGCGAGGACACCCATACGTGCGATGTCGTTACGACGGTTCGGAGCCATACCACCAAGACCACCGAGAAGGATGGCAAGTGATGAGATGTTGGCGAATCCACAGAGTGCGAACGCGATCATCGCTTCTGTACGAGCTGACAAATCACCTGAACCGATGATCGGTGCGAACTCAGAGAAGGCAACGAATTCGTTCAAGACGAGTTTTTGTCCAAGGAAGCTACCGAATTGTACGGCATCTGCCCATGGTACACCGATGACGAACGCGAGCGGTGCAAACACGTAACCAAGGATCAATTGAAGTGAGAGGCCTTCTAGACCGAACCAACCACCGATTCCACCGAGAAGCAAGTTGACGAGTGCGATCAATGAAACGAAGGCAAGAAGCATCGCACCGACGTTCAATGCGAGGAACAAACCGTCTGACGCACCGCGAGCGGCCGCATCGACGAAGTTTGCTGCTTTGTTCTCTTCATCTTCAGCAATTTCGATATCATCATCCGGAGTTTCTGTTTCCGGAACGATGATTTTCGCAAACATCAAACCAGCAGGCGCTGCCATGAAGCTCGCTGCGAGCAAGTACTCGAGCGGAACACCGAGTGCGGCGTATCCAGCAAGTACCGAACCGGCAACCGATGCGAGACCACCGACCATGACGGCAAACAATTCTGATTGTGTCATTGATGGGAGGTAAGGCTTGATGACGAGCGGTGCTTCCGTCTGACCGACGAAGATGTTCGCCGTCGCTGAGAGCGATTCTTTACGTGACGTACCGAGTGCTTTTGCAAGTGCCGTACCGAGGATTCGGATGACCCACTGCATGACACCGATGTAGTAAAGAAAGGCAATTAACGAAGACATAAAGATGATGATCGGTAAGACCTGGAACGCGAAGACGAAGTTGTCTCCCCCGACAGCCGAACCGAAGACAAAGCCGATCCCGGCGTTCGCCGTGTTCAAGACGTTTTGGACGCCTCCTGAGATAAACTCTAACGCCGCGCGTCCTGCCGATGTGAAAAGGACGAGGAATGCGAATGTAAACTGGACCGCGAAGGCGGCAAGAACAGTACGCCATTTGATGGCTTTACGGTTGGTCGAGAAGATGTAAGCGATTCCAATTAATGCCAAAATACCAACCACGCTCATGATGTTCATTGGTGTTGTGCTCCTTTCATATTGAAAAACCGACGATTGTGTTATACCCGAATCGAGATGTGCCCTACCGTTTGAAACGCTTTCTTTTTCTGTTGTTAAACGTCAGACAACCTACATTCGAACCTCTTAGAATATAACAGACCGTTTTTAAAAAAGCAACGGGTCAAAAAGAAAAAAGTTTGAGATTTCTCAAACTTTTTTACCAGGCCATCTCTTCGATTTTTTCATACACGTTCGTGACAAGTTGCTCCGGCGTCTCCCCGATCACGACTTCTCCGTCGACGAGACAGAACAAGTCGAGCGAGCAGACCCCACAGTAGCCGGTACAGCCATATTCGACGACGTCTAGGTCAGGATCGGACTCTAGTTTTGCCCGGGCGATCTGTGAACCCATCGCTAAGTTCGAGGCACAAAACTCGATGATCGGATTCATCATTTTTTTCACCGTCTTTCTTCCCCTATTGCGGGAAAATGGTTCTTCTACGAGGTATTATATCATGGTACAGTTAGAGAGTAACAAAGGGGGATTTTTATGCGCAAATTAGTCGTCTTAGGAGGCGGTTACGGGGGTATGCGTGTAATCGAACGCGTCCTCGGCCATCAGCTGAAGGACGTATCGATCACATTAATCGACCGTCTACCTTATCACGGATTAAAAACAGAGTATTATGCACTAGCCGCCGGAACGGTATCCGATCGTGACATCCGTGTCGATTTCCCGGAAGAAGTCGACTACATATACGGGCAAGTCACGGACATCGATACGACCGACAAGATGGTGTTGCTCGCAAGCGGGGAAAAAGTGCCGTACGACGACCTCGTCATCGGCTTAGGCTGCGAGGACAAATACCATAACGTGCCCGGCGCCGCCGAGTTCACGTACAGTATCCAAACGTTAGAAGAGTCACGCAAGACGCAACAAGCGATCAACGGCTTGTCGCCCGGTTCGATCGTCTCGATCGTCGGGGCCGGCCTATCCGGTGTCGAGCTCGCGAGCGAACTCCGGGAGAGCCGTCCCGATCTGACCGTCCGACTGTTCGACCGTGGCCCTTCCGTCCTGTCCTTTTTATCGAGCCGTGTCTCGATGTACGTTCAATCGTGGTTTGAAGAGCACGGTGTCGAAGTCATCAACAATGCCAACATCGTCCGGGTCGACCCAGACGGTCTGTGGAACCATGAACAACACTTTGCCGCCGACTTGACGGTTTGGACGGCTGGGATCCAACCGGTCGCCGTCGTCCGGAACCAAGGCTGGGAGCTCGATGGGGGCGGCCGCGTGAAACTGACACCGCATCACTACGTTCCCGATTTGCCTGACGTCTTCGTCGTCGGTGACAACGCCAGCCTCCCGTACGCACCTTCAGGTCAACTCGCCGAGGCACAAGCCGAACAGATCGTCCAAGTGCTGCTCTGCAAGTGGAAAGGCGTCGCTTATCCTGAGTTGCCGGATATTAAACTCCGAGGCACGCTCGGATCGCTCGGGAAGAAGGCCGGCTTCGGCGTCTTCATGGGGAAACAGTCGCTGACCGGGAAAGTGGCCCGACTTCTCAAGTCCGGTATCCTGTGGAAACATAAAGTCATCAAATAATACGACCGAATCGCGAAATGGCTGCCTTGCCATCTCGCGATTTTTTTATGTGGTGACAGCCGCTTACCCGTTCATACTTCTTTGCCTTGCGCCAAAAGTCTTGTATCCCTGTCCCTGATATACCTGTCTAAATTTTCAGATTATTGATTCGATTGACATATTCTACCCGATGGAAAAACTTGTTACTCTATGAGCACGGCAGTTCGACATTATGTCATCTCGCCTACATAATCCAAAGGGGGAAATCCATTGAAGAAAATCTGTAGCACCGTCCTCGCCTCGCTTCTCGTCTTGTCAACCGTCCCACAAGCAGTAGATGCCAGTCCTGACAAGGAAAAAGAACGTGTCATCGTCGTGTTCAAACAGTCGGCGAAGAAAATCCCGCTCTCGATTGAAGGCATGGAAGTCAAACAGCAATACGCCAACATCCCGGCTGCTGCCATCGAAGTGCCGAAAGCAGCGCTGAACGGATTGAAAAACAATCCGAACGTCGCCCACATCGAAGTCGATCAGACGGTACAAATTGAGAATCAAACCCAAGACTGGGGAATTCCAAAACTGAAAGCACCATCGGCTTGGCAGAACGGCTTCACCGGAAAAGGTATTAAAGTCTCCGTCGTCGATACGGGAATCTCAGCGCATCCTGACTTGACGATTGCAGGTGGAGCGTCATTTAGCAGTGTGACGAGTTCATACGCCGATGACAACGGACACGGTACGCACGTCGCCGGGATCATCGCGGCACGTGACAACGGCATCGGAACGGTCGGGATCGCCCACGAGGCAAGTATTTACGCCGTCAAAGCGCTCGAGGCGAACGGCAGCGGTAGCCTGTCGAGCATCATCGCCGGTATCGACTGGTCGATTTCGAATCAAATGGATATCATCAACTTGAGCCTCGGAACGACGAGTCCTTCGACGACTCTCCAACAAGTCGTCGACCGGGCGAACAATTCAGGCATTCTCGTCGTCGCAGCGGCTGGTAACAACGGCCGAGCCGACGGCAGCGGCGACCTCGTCAACTACCCGGCGCGCTACAGCTCGGCCATCGCGGTCGCGGCGACGGACATCAACAACAATCGCGCTTCGTTCTCCGCTACGGGCAGTACAGTTGAAGTCGCGGCTCCAGGTGTGAACATCAATTCGACAATCGTCGGCAGCGGCTACGGTCAAATGAGCGGGACGTCGATGGCGACACCATACGTCGCCGGGAACTTGGCGCTCATGAAACAAGCGTACCCGACGCTCTCATCTTCACAGCTCCGGACGCGCCTGTCACAAGATGCAATCGACCTCGGCACGGCAGGTCGCGATACACTATTCGGCAACGGACTCGTTCAAGCGCCAACGTCAGGCAGCACGTCACAACCGGTTCAAGCGCTCGCGGCTACGGTCACGACATCAAAAGCGATATACTACGCCGGTGAAGTTGTATCGATCTCATCGACGGTACGTGACGCGAACGGTCAAGCGATCGCGAACGCGGACGTTCGTGTGACAGTAACACAACCTTACGGCACGACGCTCTCAGGAACGGGTAAAACCAACTCAAGCGGAGCAATCACGTTCACGCTCTCGACCGGTTCTTCTTCACAACGAGGGACGTACCAAGTGAAAGCGGATGCGACGCTCTCAGGATACACGGCAAGTTCAGCGACGACGTCGTTCCAACTTCGCTAAATCGACAAGAAGGTTGAACGAATGTGTATTCGCTCAACCTTCTTTTATGATGTCGTTCACTTCTGGTCAATCGCCGTATACACTTTACGTAACTGGACGACACCTTCGTCGACGACTTCCCCGTTCAAGAGGACGAGCGGGTAAAACCATTCGTCTTGCTTGATCGCCTCGGCGATGTCATCGTCCGCTTGCTCGAAGTCGATGTATTCGAACTCGAACTTGCGCTCCGGATATTTCCGGGCGAGCGCACTTTGTAACCATTCATATGTCTCGACCGAGCTCGGTGCCCCGACACAGCTCGCACACTGTACTTCTGCCCCGTATACCGTGATTTTCATCGTCATTCCCCCTATCCATTTCTATTATACAAAAATCACGCAGCGCCCCTGTCACAAAACGCTCAGCGTTAAAGATTGAGAAACAATCTCAAACTTGCTAGAATGGAATAGAACCAGAAAGGGGTTAGATACCATGGAAATGTTTGATCAAGTCCAAGAAGTACTCGATAAATTACGCCCGTTCTTGCTTCGCGACGGCGGTGACGTCGAACTCGTTGATGTAGAAGAAGGCATCGTCAAACTTCGTTTGATGGGTGCATGCGGCAGCTGCCCGTCTTCAACAATCACTTTGAAAGCCGGAATTGAGCGCGCGCTCATTGAAGAAGTACCTGGCATCGTCGAAGTCGAACAAGTATTCTAAACAAAAAGGGAGACAAACGTCATCCCTTTTTTTTCATGCATGTGTCCATTCGTCCAAGCTCTCGACCATATAGGTCGGGAGCTTTTCTTGTTCTTGAATGAACGCAGGCCCGTGAACGCCTGAATTGACATGCAGCGTCCGCAGCCCTCCGTTGATCCCGAACAAGATGTCCGTATGGTAGTTGTCCCCGACCATGACGACCTCGTCTTTCGTCAGACCGATCATCTCGAGGGCGATGTCGATCATGACCGGCTCCGGTTTGCCGATGAAGAACGGGTCTTTCTCCGTCGTCACTGTGAGCACGGACGTGAGCGCCCCGTTGCCCGGTAAAAAGCCGCGCTCGGTCGGGATGGCGATATCCCCGTTCGTCGAGATGAAACGGGCGCCGGACCGAATCGCGAGCGCACCTTTCGCCAATTTCTCATACGTGATGTGGCGATCGAGCCCGATGACGACGTAGTCGGCTTTCGGTTCGTCTGTCACATGGAAGCCACGCTCTTCAAGCGCGATCCGGAGACCGTCTTCCCCAATCATATAAACGGTCGCCCCTGGTGTCATCTTCTCGATATAACGGGCCGTTGCCATCGCACTCGTCAAGACGTGCTCGGGTGTCACGTGGACACCCATCGACACGAGTTTGTCCGCGACTTGTTTCGGCGTCATCGAAGCGTTGTTCGTGACGAACAAGTATGGGAAGCCCGTCGCCTCGAGCCGGTTCACGAAGTCGACCGCTGCTTTGATCGGCTCGGTGCCCGCATAGATCGTTCCGTCTAAATCAAATAAGTATCCTTTAATTAAATTCATCTAATCACTCGCTTTCCGGTAGAAATGCTGATACTGGTCCAAGTTCCACTTCTAAATAGCGGCGGACTTGCTCGGGAAATGCTGCGAACGTCTCCTTTTGACGCTCCGTCCAGGCATCAAAGCGAGCCGAATCCGACGTGACGAACTCCCGGACGTAATAGGCACGCATCATGACGAGCTCTTTCGCCGCTTGAGCCGTCTGGGCGTCGAGCACGCGCTCGTCCAATAAAATGTCGACGATATCTTCATAACTCCCCGGATCGCGCATAATGAAGCCGTCGATCATCGAGTTGCCGACATCGATGACGCCTTCCATCAAATGCACGGCCAAACGCTCTTTCGCAAGTTCAAGTGTGAACGCGTCCCCTTCAAGCTGATCGATCCGATGCAACATCGTTTCCATATGGGCCAGTGTCTCATTGATTTTTTCTCTATTTACAAAATACATCGTCATCCCCCCTGCCCCTTATCATAATCTTTTTTCCGACTCGAGAAAAGAACCTCCCCTATTTACATCATTTATCCGATTGTGATACACTAATCCACGGATTAACACTTTAATTAGTATGTCACATTAAATAGAAATCACGTGGAGGGTTCAACACTATGGAACGAGAATTAGCGTTAGAGATCGTACGAGCAACCGAGGCAGCGGCACTGGCATCATCAAAATGGATTGGTCGCGGCCAAAAGAACGAGGCCGATGACGCGGCGACGTCAGCGATGCGCGAAGTGCTCGGCACGGTCAATATGGATGCGACTGTCGTGATTGGCGAAGGCGAATTAGATGAGGCTCCGATGCTTTACATCGGCGAACGCCTCGGTACGACGTTTGGGCCGGAAGTCGATATCGCGGTCGATCCGCTCGAAGGGACATCGATTGTCGCCAAAGGACTCAGCGACGCCATGGTCGTCATCGCAGTCGCCGATAAAGGCGCTCTCCTCCACGCACCTGATATGTATATGGATAAACTTGTTGTCGGACCGAACCTGAAAGGGAAAGTCTCGCTCGACGAACCGCTCGAGTCGATCATCGAGAAAGCCGCGCTCTATAACGGCAAACGGATCGAAGAAGTGACCGTCATCATGCAAGACCGTGACCGCCACGAACATCTCCGTCAAGCGGCGATGCGTATGGGCGCACGCGTCAAACTGTTCGATGACGGCGATGTCTCGGCCGGAATCGCCGCAGCCATCAAATCGAACCCGATCGACATCTTCATCTCGACAGGCGGCGCACCAGAAGGCGTCATCACGGCAGCAGCCGTCAAGGCGCTCGGCGGCGATATGCAAGCCCGCCTTCATCCGATGAACGAAGAAGAGACGGCCCGCGTCATCTCGATGGGCATCGAGGACCCACTCCAACTCCTCACGATCGACGATCTCGTCAAGAGTGACGATTGCATCTTTGCCGCGACCGGTGTCACGACGGGTGAACTGCTCGACGGCGTCAAGTTCTTGACGGACGATATCGTCGAGACGACGTCGCTCGTCATGCGTTCGAAGACGAAGACGATCCGCAAAGTCGTCGCTGAACACACGTTGTCGTTGAAGCCGTACCTGAACAAACAACAAGTCGAAGCATGACAAAACCTCCGCTCAAAATTTGAGCGGAGGTTTTTTTTAGAATCCTTGTTCCATATCAGGCGTACCGACGTGGTTCGTGCGTGGCTGATCTGCTCCTCGAAGCGAGTCATAGAACGCAGCGTACGTCGTCGTGAAGTACGGATACACGTACAAGAAGCCGATTCCGAGCGTGAACACACCGACGAAGAACCAACCGATGAAGGAGAGAACGAGCTTGAACGCGTCCATCTTGTGACCGTCCATCATCCGGCGTGACTCGGTGATCGCCTCGAGAGCCGACAGTTCCGGCTGATCACGTAAAATATAGTTCGTTAGCGAGTACGAGAACGCTTTGACGATTCCTGGGATCACGAGTAACAATGCCCATAAGAAGATGAACAACCCTACGAAAAACGGAGCGAGCACGTGTTTCACATAGCCGGTTTGGAACGGTTCAAATAATTTCGAGACGGCCGGCTTGTCGCCGCGTGACACGGAGAGGACGAGCCATGACCATCCGATCGTGAGCGGTGCGATCAACAACGTCAGAAGGAACGATAAGAATGATAACGTCATCTCGGTCGACGTCAATGGCTCCATTGACTCTGCGTCAATCGTCGGTGCGAACGTTTGGGGAATCCCGTTCAATACAACGAACAAAATCAAAATCCCAGCGAGCAGCCAGCGATTACCTGTCAACATTTTTTGTGCGTGTTGTTTCCATTGTGCTGTCATAGTATCCATCCTTTGTTTGTGTTCTTTCCTTAGTGTACGTCATTGGCCGGCAGAAGGTTTCAAAAAACACGAAAACAGGGAAAGGTTTCTCCTTTTCCCTGTTAATATAAGATATTGCCCATAAAAAACTGTGACATCGATAGAATAAATAAGAGCACACCTGTAGCGACAACAGTCAGTGAGATCGCTTTAAATAACCGGCTTTTTAGAAATGCATTCCGATACTCGAACCGGCGAACGAGCAAGACATGGACCAACTCAAACAAAAGGACCGCGGCTGTGAAATAGAATGTCATGATACTACCTAACCCGAAGAACAGCATCGCCAGTAAGCCCAATCCTAAGTTATGGATTCGGTTATGGACGTCATCGCGATCGCTGACGGTCGTCGTTTGTACGTGTTGCATCCTTCCACCTCACTTCCAAAACCCGAACAGAAAAAGTTATCTTATATATAAATTATCACAATTTTCTTATCCCTAAACCTGTCACACCGTCTTTTCACCTAAACGAAACATTCAGGAAATATATGTAACAAAAAAAGCGCCGATGTCATCAGCGCGTCATGAACCGGTCGAAGTTTCAGCTTCTTCCGCTTTATTGAATTTTCGTTTTAGTTTGAGCGGTTGTTTCGTTCCGCCGAACACAGGACCGTCTTCACTTTCATCAATCTCTGTCTCTTTCTTCAGGACGAAGAACGGACAACCAAAGTTACAATACTCATACACATAGTCCATCACGTGATCGATTCGATTATCGTACGTGGCAAACTTCGACTTCACTTCATAAAATCCTTTGAGACGAAGTTGACCATGTCCCCAATCGCCGACGATGTAATCATATTTATCGAGCACATCACTATAACGAGCGATGAATGCCTCTTCGTCAAACCCGTCGCGTTTCTCTTCGATGACGGTATATCCATGGTGATTCACTCTAATCATTTTCACACCTCCACTTTCCTATCATATCACGCCAATCAATAGTTCCCCTATCGTTTTCGGATCACATCATGACGCGCCATGATCGTTTCACGCAGCACGTCACGCAGAAGTTCCGGCATGTAGTAACGCTTCGGCTGGTCCGCCAAATACGGCAGGAGCGGACCGAACGTGAACATGTCGACCGTGGCGACACGATACGTCTGTTCAAGACCGATCTCGTTGCCGCGAAGCAAGTAGCGGCCTTGTTTCACTTCAAGACCGTGGATGATCGGTTGTCCGAGCACCGTTCCGCGAAAGCCGAGCCCACGCACGTGCATCGTCGTGAACGGCTCTTCATGAACATCGCTCAAGAACCGAAGCAACGTTGCACCGTCGAGTGTCAACAGGCATGGATTGATCGGGTGCGGACAGATGCGATGGAGCATATTGAGCGTGACTTGTCCGGGTGCCAACCCTTCAAGCAGGATGCCCGATGGAAGGATGCTTACTTCGGCATCACACCAGTCCATTAATCCGTCCGCTAATAATTCCGCAATCGGAGATGGTCCGAACCAATCGCTCACATAGCCTGGCGTGGCGGCAATCGTCACGTCAAGCAAACTCTCAGCTTGTTCATACTCGAACCGCAACGCCCGTAGCGTGTCGTCGTCCTGAACGTGATCTGTCAAGTCATGGAGACACGCCTTCTTCTCTACGACTTGGCCGTCCCGAAGCGATAACTCGACTTCTCCGACGTATTGCCCGTACTTCCCGGCCTGGGCGATCAATACCCCGTTTTTCATGACGCCGTCGTCTAACACGTGGTGCGTATGCGCCCCAAGGATGACATCGATGGCTGGGAACGCTTCAGCGAGTCGCTCGTCGGCGTAGAAACCGAGGTGACTGAGCGCGATGATGACGTCACATCCTTTGAGTTCCTCGAGTGCCCGAGCAGTCGCCGTCAGCGGTGACTCAATTTGCCAACCGAGTTCAGGATACAGCTCTTCATACGGTGCGGTCACGCCGAACAGACCGACACGCACACCGGACCGCTCGAGGACGAGCGTCTCCGTCGCCCAGTCCGGTCGCGTCCCGTCCGCGTGATAGACGTTCGCGAGCAAGACAGGGAACGTCGCATCCTCATAGAGCGAATCGAGCCAGTCGTGCGGGAACGTGATGCCTTCGTTGTTGCCGATCGTCACGGCCGTCGGATTGAGCCGATTGAGCAAGCGGACGTTCACTTGCCCTTTCGTCACTTCCGTCGCCGGGTGTGTTCGATCGGCATGATCGCCGAGGTCGAAGACGAGCGTGTCCTCGTGTCGGCGTTCGTTCAAAAAGGAGACAAGTTGAGGCCAGTTATGAAATTTTGAATGCAAGTCATTGTAATGAAAGATTTTAATCGTACGCACGGCCATCCCCTCTTCCTAAAACAGGCTGATTTGGCTCGGGGCGAGCTCATACTCGGCACCGAGAATCTCAATCAAACGTTTCGCGTTCGGTGCCGCATCCCCGGCTGAGTTGTTGTTGAAATAGACGTAGACCGACTTGGCATCTCGTTCGAGCGCTCGGCACGCCGTTGCAAGTTCTTGCAGTTCATCCTCACTGTATCGATACAAGCAGCGGACGTGACGCCACTCTTGGCTCGTCATCCCGGGTTTGCGGAGCCACCCGGCCGTATTGCGGCCGTGCAGACGGACGACTGCGACTTCCGGGTTCGTGACGACCGGGACGAACGGGATGCTGCTCTCTTTCGTCTGCGGTTCGTCGCACACCGTGTTGATGAAGCGTTGCTCGGTCAAGAACGCGAGCGTCCGGTCGCGAAATGCTTCCGAGAACCACGTCGGGTTCCGAAACTCGACGGCGATGTCATAGTCGATCAGTTCCGCTCGAATCGTCCGCAAATAGTCGAGATGAGGCTTCGAGACGTCGAACCACGGCGGGAGTTGGACGAGAACGGCCCGCAGTTTCCCCGCCTGTTTGAGTGGCTCGACCGATGTCCGGTAGCGCTCGAACAGTTCGGCGAGCGGCAGCTTCGGTTCACGGTCGTGCCCGCTCATTTCCCTGGAAACTTTGACGACGAACTGAAAGCCGTCCGGCGTCTCACGATTCCATTTCTCATAGTTTTTCACAGGTTGGATCGCATAGAACGACGAGTCGACCTCCACCGTCGGAAAGTGGCCGGCGTATGTCGACAGTTTGTGCTTCCGCTCTTCCGGCGTCGTATAGAGCAGGTCGTGGTCTCCCCAACCGGTCACACCGACATAAATCATCGTGTTTCCTCCTCACATTATTGTTCGAACGATGTCTCCGCGTTTCGCTTTGACCAATTGAGTGTCCCGCTAAACGTCACGAGCAACAAGGCAAGTCCCATGATGAACGGATAGCGCATGTCGATATCGAAGGCGATCCCGGCAAGCGTCGGCCCGACGATATTGCCGATACTCATATAGGCGTTGTTCATCCCCATCGCGAAGCCTTGTTCTTTATCCGCCATTTTCGACACGAGCGTATTCAACACCGGACGAAGAATCGAGGTCGACAAGAAGATGATGAGCGTGATCGCGAAGAAGATCGCATACGATCCCGCGAACAGCGAGAACAAGAAGCCGAGTGCCGCGAGCATAATAAAGATGAGCACGACTTTGATCTCACCGAAGAGCGAGACGAGTCGGTCGACGGCAAACAGCTGAACGATGACACTGACGATTCCCGTACCTGTGATCATGACGGCAATTTCTTGCGGCGTCGCACTGAACGTCTCACTGACGAACAGTCCAAGCACCGACTCGTATGCCATGAGCCCAAACGCCATGACCAAGTTGATGACGAGCACGAAGAAGTACGGCTTTCGAGTCGACGACAAGAGTTGCCGTGGCAGCGATTCGGTCTCGTTCGTCCGGACGTAAGCTTCCCGATCCGGTTCTTTCAATAGAATGATCGATGAGATGACGGCGACCAATGAGACGATCGCCGACAAAAGCAGCGGTGCCTTCAGCCCGAACTCGGCCACGAAGCCCCCGATCCCTGGTCCGATGACGATCCCGAGCGACATTGCCGCGGAAATATAGCTATTTCCTTTCGCCCGTTGTTTGAGCGTCGTAATGTCGGCCACGTAAGCAAAGATGGCTGGAATGAGCAATGCGGCCCCGACTCCGCCGATGGCGCGCGAGATCAGTAAGACCGTCAAATTGTCGGATAAGTAAAAGACTGCCATCGAGATGGTGAACCCGATGAGCCCTGAAATGATCATCAGTCGGCGACCGTAGACGTCCGCCCATTTCCCCGCGATCGGTGACATGAGCAACTGCGCCCCGGCAAAGACCGAAATCATCAGTCCGGCGGCGGTACCGCCTTCGCCAATCATTTTTAAATAGTCGGGAATGATTGGAATGATAATCCCGAATCCTGCTACGGCGATGAACATGTTCAGCATGAGAATCGCCAATTGTTTCTTTTGTTTTGTCGTCAACGCACGTCACTTCCTTTTCATCTATTCATTTTACTTGTTGATGAATGGAATGAGCAAACGATAAGACAGCAAAACACCCATCCTGGACCAGAGGATGGGTGTCGTTGTGATTATGAGATGCGTGACTCAGCGAGTGACCCGCTCGACCGCTGTTTCGGTAAGAACAGTGTGACGACATAAACGATCAACGTAGGAACTGCCCAGGCGAGCCCGATCTCAGCCATCGGTAAGTTCGTGATCCATGCAGTCACGGCTGTTGGAGCCAAGCCTTGTGCCGTCTCGAACAACGAGAACACGAGCGCCGTGTAAACGGTCGCCTTCATCGCGACGTGCGGGTTACGTTGAATCCGTTCCGTGACCGAAACGAGCACGAGTGCGATCATGACCGGATACAAGAGCGTGAGCAACGGTATCGCGATTTCAATCAACGTACCGAGACCGACGAGTGAGATCAAGTAACCGAATAACGTTGTCCCGATGACGACTTGGTAGTACTTGAGCGACTCGAACGTGTTACTCATGAACCGTGAGAACTCGGTGATGAGTCCGACCGCTGTCGTCAAACAAGCAAGGAAGACCGCTGCCCCGAGTGCGAGCATGCCGACTTGACCGAACGATGTACCGGCAAACGTTTGAAGGAGGCTTGCTCCGTCAGTAGTTCCCGTGACACCCGTCATGTTCGCTCCGATCGATGCGAGCGAGATGTAGACGAGCATCAAACACGTGACGGCAAGCAATCCCGATGTCCGGAGAAGCGATGACGCTTCTTTTTGATCCGACATCCCGTTCGCTTTAAGCGTGACGAGAACGATTGCACCAAAGACGAGTGCCCCGAATACGTCCATCGTCAAGTAACCTTGTTTAAAGCCTTCACCGAGTGCCCCGAGCCACGTCTCATACCCTGCTGCTGGCGCGGCCGGTGAGCCGAGCGGAGCCACAAGGTTTGTGATCCCGATACCAGCGAGCAAGACGAGGAGGATCGGTGTGATGATCCGTCCGATGATCTCGATCAATTTTTGAGCGCGGAGCGTCAAAAGGAACGTCAAGCCGAAAAAGACAGTTGAACTGATGGCGAGTGTGAACGTTGACGGCGCACCGAGGAACGGCACGACTCCCATCTCATACGTGACCGCTGCCGTCCGAGGAATCCCGAAGAACGGTCCGATTGCCACGTACATTAATCCCGTCAAAAGAAGAGCAAGACGCTTCGGAATGTACCTTGCGATTTGATCAGACCCTCCACCGACCCGCGCGACTGCGAACAAGGCGAGTAAAGGAAGTCCGACGCCGGTAATGACGAATCCGACTAGGGCTGGGAACAGGTTCTCACCTGCCAACGCTCCTAGCATCGGTGGGAACAGCAAGTTCCCGGCTCCGAAGAATAATGCGAAAATCGTAAACGCTAACGGGAATAATGTTGATTTTTTCATACAACTACCTCCACATACATTGTAGTACCTTCCGTATTGAACAAATTCCGACTAAATGACTAAATTTTCTGACAATAAAGCGCTTGGTCTATTCCATTATACACACTATCCTTTTTTTGACCACCCTATCTTTAAAAAAGATGTTTATTTTTCTGAGAAGTAGATTTCCATATAAAAAAAGCTCCCTCTTTTTACAGCAGGAGCCTACTTGTCAACCGAATTCATGTCATCTTTTCAAAAAAATAGTCAATAGCGGATATCGAATTTACGGTATGATGCTTCCGCGATATCCGTTTCTTCGATCTGTTCGACGCCGACGAACCGATTGCCGTCATAGAGCGCTCGTTTGAACGATGCATAGTCGGCCTCGTCCCCTTCGACATGGAGCTCGACCGTACCATCGCTCAAATTTCGGACCCATCCCTTTAGATTCGATTCGATTGCGGTCGCTTGACAAAAATAGCGAAAGCCGACCCCTTGGACGCGTCCTGAGACGATCAATTGTTTAGCCAGTTTCATGCGTATTCTCCTCCTTCATATGAAATAACAGGTTTAGCGAGACGCTGCTTAGGTAACACTATATAAATAAAATAACTGGATTAGGAGTGGTGATGTGGAACAGATTGTGAATATCGTGACGTCGTTTTCGAATTGGCTATGGGGAGTCCCAATCATCTCCCTGCTCGTGTTATCAGGTCTTTACTTGACCATCAAATTAGGATTCTTCCAATTCCGATACCCGCTCTACATAGTTCAACAAACGTTAGGAAGCGTCTTTAAAAAACCGAAAGGCGAAGGCGACATCAGTCCTCGCCAGGCGTTGACGTCGGCGTTATCGTCGACGATCGGTGCCGCCAACATCATCGGTGTCCCGGCCGCGATCATGTTCGGGGGACCGGGCGCCATCTTCTGGATGTGGGTCATCGCCGTCGTCGGGATGGCCATCAAGTTCTCAGAAAGTGTCCTCGCCGTGCGTTACCGCGAGAAAAATGAAGCCGGGGAATTTGTCGGCGGTCCGGTCTACTACATGGCAAAAGGGCTGAAGTGGAAATGGCTCGCCTCATGGTTCGCGTTCGCCCTCATGATCGAGCTCATCCCGAGCATCATGGTCCAAGGCAACGCCGTCAGCTCGGCCGTCCGTGAGACGTTCAACGGCGATACGCTCGTCACCGGCTTTATCGTCGCCGGCCTCGTCGCGCTCGTCGTCTTCGGAGGCATGAAACGGATCGCTAAAGTGACGGAGATCATCGTCCCGGCGATGGCACTCGTGTACGTCGGGGCCGGGTTCATCATCGTCTTGATGAACTTCTCGCAAATCCCTGACGTTCTCGGTCTCATCTTCTCGTACGCGTTCCAACCGATGGCCGCGCTCGGCGGATTTGCCGGAGCCGCCATCGCCGAGACGATCCGTTGGGGCTTCGCCCGCGGACTCTACTCGAACGAGGCCGGTCTCGGGACGGCACCGATCGCGCACGCGGCCGCCCAGACCGACCACCCGGTCCGCCAAGGTTTCTGGGCCGTCATCGGGATCGTCATCGACACGCTCATCATCTGTAGCACGACCGCGTTCGTCGTCTTGTCGTCTGGCGTTTGGACGCGTGAAGGCGCGATGAGCGACCCAGCCGCCCTCACAACAATCGCTTTCCGTGAATACTTCGGGTATACGGGTAGCTTGCTCGTGACGATCTCACTCATCTTCTTCGTCTTGTCGACGATCATCGTCATCATCTTTTATGGCTCACGCCAAGCCGAGTACTTGTTCGGTTTGACGGCTGGCAAAGTGATGAAAGTCGTCTATATCGCCTCGATCGTCATCGGTTCGATCGGTGGCGCCCAGATGATTTGGAACTTCCTTGACTTCATGCTCGCGATGATCCTCATCCCGAACATGATTGCCGTGCTGATGCTAAGCGGTGAAGTAAAACGACTGACGACTGAATTCTTCTCGTCTGAAAAATATTACAAGAAAGACGTCGCCGAGAAAAAGGCGTCGTAATAACGAACCCGGCTGCATTGGCAGCCGGGTTTTTGTTATGAACTTGTCTCGATCTTATCAATCGCTTGGCGAATCCGTCCGACCGAGGCGTCGAACTGTTGTTGCTCTTCAGCCGTCAAGTCGATCTCGATGATTTGACTGATACCGCTCCGGTCGATCAAGGCAGGTACCCCGATATGGAGGTCGGAGGCGCCGTATTCCCCGTCGAGGTGGGCGCCGATCGTCACGACCGTGTTCTCGTTCCGGACGATGGCCCGGACGATGCGTAGCAAGCCGAGGCCGATCGCATAGTAGGCCGCACTCTTATAGCCGATGATCTGGTTCGCGGCATCGCGCACTTCTTGATAAATCGCGTCCAAGTCCTCTTGGTGGTACGATTCATTGTCTGCGAGCAGTTGTTTCATCGACTTCCCGTAAATCCGGGCGTTGTCCCAGGCGACGAAACCACCGGCACCATGTTCGCCCATATAATAGACGTGACAGTTGCGCGACGACAAGTTGAAGTACTCACCGAGCTTGTAACGCAGACGCGCCGTATCGAGCACCGTCCCTGAGCCGATGACGCGGTGTTTCGGCAAGCCGGACGCTTTCCAGGCGACGTGGGCCATTACGTTGACCGGGTTCGTCGCGACGATGATGATCCCGTCAAAGCCGCTCGCCATGATTTGTTCTGTGACGTCGCGGACGACGATAGCGTTTTGCCCCGCGAGGTCCATCTGGGTCTGCCCGAGCTTTTGGGCGGCGCCTGCCGTGATGATGACGATGTCGGCGTCACGGCAATCCGTGTAGTCTCCTGCCCAAATCCGGACCGGGCTCGGTGCGAACGAGATGCCGTGGTTCAAGTCCATCGCTTCCCCTTCCGCTTTCGCGTGGTTCGAATCGATCAAGACGAGTTCTTCACAAAGCGCTGCCATCGATAATTGGTAGGCAAAACTGATACCGACCCAGCCGGCACCGACGACGGCGATGCGGGTAATGTCTTTTGGATCAATGGTTTCCATATACATGACTCCCTCGTTTTTATAATCGTGGATCTACAGGCTCGGCCTCCATCGCAAGCGTCGCTAGAACACATTCATGATAACGCTCAAGCGGCTCGCGATGAACAAATCGCTTTATCCCTTCCATACCGAGCGCAAACTCACGTAAAGCCAACTTTTGCTTTTTCGAAACGTTCCGTTTTTTCAAACGCTTCAAATTTTCGGGTTCCAAATAATCCATTCCATAAATGATTGATAAGTATTTGCGACCCCGCACTTTTATCGCAGGTTGAATCAGTTTTCCGTCAACTTGCGTCAAGAATCGGTCCGGCTTGATGACAATCCCCTCATGACCTTCTTCAGTCATGGCTTTCCACCATTCAATCACATCGTTTGCGGTGTCTGGATCTTCAATTAATCGATATTCGGTCGCTAGAAATAACTCGTCCATGTCAGCAAACCTCTGATTCATACCCATATGCCATTCATGCGTCTTATCGAAAAATGTTTCTTCACTATGTGCTAAAACATGAAATGGTGCGATTTTGATTGCATTGATGTCTTCAACATCCCAACAATACGTTTGGAACGCCTGCTTAAACGTCTCTGCTTGTTCAAGCTTTTGATTCACTTCAGTGTACCAATCACGAACACCTTCCACACGGTCTACCGCTGACTCGAGTGCATGTTTCAATTGTTCTCGATCGAGCAACGCCTGTTCCGCTACATGCGCATACTGATTACGAATCAGATCTCTAGCTTTTAAATTCCAAGGCAATATTTCGGCGTCAAGCAAGACGAACTCTGTTTGATGCGTAGTAAAGTATTCATGTGATATCAACGACTGATGGAGTCGCGTGACGACTTCAAGCTCCTGCTCAGATTCAAAGAACCGTCTGCCCGAACGCGTATAGATGATTCCCTTCGTCCGACGACCAATCGTTCGCTCTGCGGCATCCTCATCTTTAAATACAAGAAGAATGGCACGACTACCCATATGTTTCTTCTCAGCGATGAGCCGCGTAATGCCATGTTCTCGGTAATAGGCAATCGCTTCATCTGGGTGCTCGAGATAACCGGCCTCAGCAGCCGGCTTCGGTGTCGGACTCATCGTTGGTGGAACATAAACGAGCTCTTCGAGTGGGACCGTATGATGAGATACGAGATCAATGGACGGCTCGATTGTTTCTTTCGAGACATGAATCGTGCCGAAAGCTTCCGTTTCAACAGTGTAACCATTCATAAACTTCCCGATATTAGGCGGGTCTAATCGTTTTGTTTCTAGCGTCACGAGCGGATTGTCATCCACTTGTGCATAGTCCTGATTTGCTTCCACTTGAACGAATGTTTGTTCTGGGTAACGAAACGCCGTCAAGTTTCCCCCGAAGACAACACCTTGATCGATATTTATCGTTTGATTAAGGCGAAGCGGACGTTGACGTGGATCGTGCCCCCAAATGATCAACATCTTCGAATGATGCTGCACCGTCCAATCTTTTCGAATCGGCTTACCCGAATCATCGAATCCATCGTTGTCACCGTAGCGACAAAAATCACTAATATCTCGGGATGATTTCCCAATGAACTCGTCTCGAATACCCGCATGCACACAGACCGCTGTCGGAATGTCGTGTTTGGTCAGGACATAGTGAGAGGGTGCATTTTTTAGCAACCGTTTGATCGAAGACCGGAGCGCTTCCGTTAATTCTGCACCATTCTCTTCTTCGAATACGTTGAGCTCTTCAACAAACAGTTCATCCCCGTGCTTCATCGTGACATTTCGTCCTTCGAGCCAACGCAACACTTTCCAACCATGATTACTATCAATCATGTTGGCGAGGCCCGCTTCGACATGACGGACAAAGAAACGAATGGTCTCAAGTGACTTCGGCCCCCGACTCATAATATCACCGAGCGACAAAAATGTTCGTCCTTCTGGGTGCACGTACAGTCCTTCCTCATTTTCACTGTACCCTAAGCGTCCAAGCAACTCGATGAACTCATCGAAACATCCGTGAATGTCCCCGATCACATCAATCCCATGATCCGCCGATATATGGAGCGGATTATTCATTGGGCGCACAAGTTCGACTTTCTCAACGTCTGCAACGATGTGAAGTTGATCGAAACCTTCCCGTTTCATCGAGCGTTTCTCACGATTGAACACTTGGACTTGTTGCTTCACGCGTCGGCCGCCACGTGGGAAATCACGCTGTTGATCACGCTCGAGCAATGTGACTTGATCGATGTCTAATACGAGCGCATAGACTGGTTGATGCAATCGGCGTGCCAGTTCGATATATTTTTTACGATCAGACGCATAAAGGTGTGTCGCGTCGATAATCGTCAATTTATTGAGCCTTGCTCTTGCTTCGATGAGCGAAGTCATCAGCGCAAACGCTTCTGTCGAGATATTTTGATACGCTTCATAAAGCGCGTCAGCTTCGTCGGACGGATGTCCTTTCCAATCGATATGCTCGACATCCCCGACGAGATTTCGGTAATCGTCAGAACTGACAACTTCGCTCGGACGAATCGTTTTATTTTCAATTAATCGTTTGAGCCATGTCGATTTCCCACTATTTGACGGCCCAACTAATAATACAATTCCTGCATAAGGGAGTTGAATTTGCATTACAACACCTGCTTTCTTGTAAATTCAGCGAGTTGCGTCGGCTCTCCGAACGTTGGATGGCTGTCTCCAATTCCACTGAACGCACACGCGTAACCAAACAGTTCTGCCTGCGCCTCACAAAAAGACATAAACTCTGACCTTGTCCATTCGAAACGGTGATCTGGATGGCGATATGACGAATCGAGCCCATACACCTCGTTATACTCTCGATTCGGTGTCGTCACGAAGAGCGACTTTGGTCGGTACGTATCGAGAAGTGTCGCCATCATCTTAGGAATGCGGTCCTCGTCAATATGTTCGATGACCTCACATAGAATCAACACGTCCGCTCCGCGTAATCGGTCATCCACATAAAAGAGTGAACCAAACATAGATATTGGTTGATTGAACGTCTTATCTTCGGTATTTTTTTCATAGCGTTTTAGCGCTTTAAGCCGCTCCCGCTCAGATGGTTCGACCGCATAAATCATTTCAATCCCTGGAACGAACCCAAGTCGGCTAGCAAGTTTCCCTTCTCCGGCTCCCATATCAATGACGACACGACGCTCTGGTAAGGCGCTCACTTTCTCGATGATTGCTTCATAGCGCAGATTGTTCAAACGCTGGCGATCGACTTTTGGCGCCTTCGTCGCCGCTTTTTCCTCAACGAGACTATATACTTCTTTAAAGCGCAATGCTTGTTTCAGAATAAACGTACGCTCTGGATGATCATCTAACCACCCTTCCCCGTAACGTTTGAGTTTTTCAATTTCTTTTTGATCGATAAAATAATGCTTATAGTTGTCCATGACAGGAATCAAGACATACAATTGTCGCAACGCCGATTGAAGTGTCGTCACGCCTGACAGTTGTAGCATGCGAGCAGATTGTTTTTTCGTTAAATCGAAATCGTAGCCTGCCTCGCTATAGGCGAACCCGACCTTGTAACCGAGCGGCTCAAACAAATCACGAATCGCGTCATCGCTTAACGCACTCGCAATCGGGCCGACAGATATAGTTAACGGAAAGGAATGATTGACCCATTCCGCATATTCTGGTTTTGGTTTACCGTTTAGTGCCGTACCGAGGGCTGTTCGTAATAATGAACAAAAAATACTGCTGACGGCAAATTCCCGGTCGTTTATGTATGAAGTGATATCGTATTGTCCGGCGTTGTTGCGTGAAAGTTCAATCGGGTCAGGCGTCACAAAAAATGTGACGTCCACATGTTCAGCTTCAAAGCGGTTGAAGAACATACGGACGAGATGACCGTTTTCATTGCGTTCGTATATATTATTTGGGTTTTTTGCAAGCAAGTAGGACAACACGTCTACGTGCTTGCCTGTGGCTTGGATGGAAAGTTGCATCGTTTCACCTAACTCTCTTCGAACTTATTCGTTTAATTTTATTCAAATATACCATATTTTTGAATTCTCTCGTACTCCCCATGTGCTTGAATGACTTAATTCCAATCGCAACCTTTACGATTTTCATATAGGGTTCTACTTTTCTTCTCGTTGAAAAATCCCTGTTTCCCGAACATATCCAAACACTTGAATGATGTCTCCTTTTTGGATGAATGGGATTCGCTCTTTCTTTAGGATGTCTATAAGTTCATCGGTCATATCACATACGTCTGGGTCAACGATGACTCCTTTATAGAGCAACATCTTCGACCGCAATCGAATCCATTCAATCGACCGTAAAGAAGACTCCACCCAAATGTCATCCCAATCTAAATTTATGAATTGGGACAATTCTTCACTCGGAAACAACGTATCTTCTCCTAAGTATTTGATTTGATATGGCGGCAAATACGGTAACGTCGCGCTCACTGTTTGACCGAGGCGCTTCCATCTCGTCTCATTCATCACCGATGTCAATTGCCGCTCTTCTATTTCTTGTAACTCTTTTTGTCGGTCCATCGCTGTTCATCCTTTCTCACATGCGAGTTCTAAGCGCTTGATTGCCCGCAACACACCTTCACGGTTGTGCTTTTGCTTCATCCACTTGGGCAAGCGACTCTCAATACTGCGGTTCGCGCCGTCGCTTGTCCGAACACTCGCTTCCACGTACTGTCTCATATACGCGAGGTGTTCCTGATTATAAGCCCATAGGACATGACCACAACAACCAGTTTGCAGATAGAGCGGCAATCTGAAATGTACATCGAAAGCTCCGCCGATGTATTTCGTACCGCTCTGCTTCATTTGTAGATAACCGCACTGAAAACAGCTCAAGCGTACCTCATTAGCCTTCTCCATAACGTCCGCTCGTCCCCCACAACGTGGACAAATCACGACCATCTGACCCATGAATGTCTCAAGTTCTCTGCTCTCTAGTGAAAATCGATTTGTCACGTCATCGCCTCCTCATTTCATTATACAAAAAACCAGCGAAACTAAGCTCGCTGGTCAAGGTAGTGGACTATTAAATCAATTGTTACATCTCAAACTTGACGAGACCGTTCACTCTCTTTCCCAATAATAGTGAACCGGCCGAATTTCAATCCTCCAGCCTAACGATTCCGCTTCGGGCACTTGGGTCGTCGGATGGATGGAAGCGATTCTGACCGCGTCCTCTATGTCCGCCGCTTCAATCAAAAAAGTACTTCCTACTACTTCCTTTGACCCCAAGACTGGTCCATCCGTTATCTTGATCTGATCAGCATGACGCTTGACTTCTTTCATACTCGCTTCAAGCCCAATATCTAATACAACCTGCTCACTTGCATAAAACTGATGTAAGTATGGTTCACAAGTAGCCATGATTCGGTCTATTTCATGGTCCGTCTTTTCATTCATTTTTTCAGCATTGAAATAGCCTGTTACCAAAAACATCATGTTCGCTTCTCCTCTCGGGTCGAGTATATGTTTCACTACTTTATTCCCTAGTTCAGGTCGAAATAGCTCCTATGAAACGAGAGGGGTTCAATCCAAAAAAGACGGTTGACATGATTTCATGTCAACCGTCTTTATCTACATATTCAGGATTATCCGATCGATCCTTCCATCTCAAACTTGATGAGACGGTTCATTTCGACGGCGTATTCCATTGGCAATTCTTTCGTGAACGGCTCGATGAAGCCCATGACGATCATCTCGGTCGCTTCTTCTTCCGAGATACCACGGCTCATGAGGTAGAAGAGTTGCTCTTCTGACACTTTCGAGACTTTCGCTTCGTGCTCGAGTGAGACTTGGTCGTTCAAGATCTCGTTATAAGGGATCGTGTCCGACGTCGACTCGTTGTCCATGATGAGCGTGTCACATTCGATGTTCGAACGGGCACCTTTCGCCTTACGGCCGAAGTGGACGATTCCGCGATACGAGACTTTTCCGCCTTGTTTCGAGATCGACTTCGAGACGATCGACGACGACGTGTTCGGCGCGAGGTGAATCATCTTCGCCCCAGCGTCTTGGTGCTGCCCTTTACCGCCGAGGGCGATCGAGAGCGTCATCCCACGTGAGCCTTCACCTTTTAAGATGACGGCCGGGTACTTCATCGTGAGTTTCGATCCGATGTTGCCATCGATCCACTCCATCGACGCGCCCGCTTCACAGACGGCACGCTTCGTGACCAAGTTATAGACGTTGTTCGCCCAGTTTTGGATCGTCGTATAGCGGCAGTATGCATCTTTGTTGACGTAGATCTCGACGACAGCAGAGTGAAGCGAGTTCGTCGTGTAGACCGGTGCCGTACATCCTTCGACGTAATGGACCGAAGCGCCCTCGTCGACGATGATGAGCGTCCGCTCGAATTGACCCATGTTTTCCGAGTTGATCCGGAAGTAGGCTTGGAGCGGTTGCTCGAGTTTCACGCCTTTTGGTACGTAGATGAACGAGCCACCTGACCAGACGGCTGAGTTGAGTGCCGAGAACTTGTTGTCCGTCGGCGGGATCAATTTCCCGAAATACTCACGGAACAAGTCTTCGTTTTCTTTCAAAGCCGTGTCCGTATCTTTGAAGATGACACCTCTTTCTTCAAAGTCTTCTTGCATGCTGTGGTAGACGACCTCTGACTCGTACTGAGCCGAGACACCTGCCAAGTATTTTTGTTCCGCTTCCGGGATACCGAGCTTGTCAAACGTACGTTTGATCTCTTCTGGTACCTCGTCCCACGAATGTTCCGTCTTCTCAGACGGCTTGACGTAGTACGTGATCTCATCAAAATCAAGTGACGTGAGATCGCCGCCCCATGTCGGCATCGGCATCTTCCGGAACTGTTCGAGTGATTTTAAACGGAACTCGAGCATCCATGCCGGTTCTTCTTTCATGTTCGAGATTGTTTCAACGATTTCTTTCGTCAAGCCGCGGCCTGAACGGAAAATCGAGATGTCTCGATCATGGAAGCCATATTTATAATCGCCAACGTCTGGCATATTTTTCGCCATATCGGTCTCCTCCTTCTACTTACGCTTCCTCGTCGACTCCCTTTTCAAGCGCTTTCCACGCGAGCGTGGCGCACTTGATGCGAGCCGGAAACTTTGAGACACCAGACAACGCTTCGATGTCGCCTAGGTCAAACGTGTCTGTATCGTAGTCTTTCCCTTGAACCATCTGTGAAAAGATGTTGGCCAGTTGGAGCGCTTCGTCTACAGACTTACCTTTTACGATTTGGGTCATCATCGATGCCGAGGCGAGACTGATCGAACAGCCTTCCCCTTCGAATTTGGCATCTTTCACGATTTCGTCTTCGACTTGAAGTTGGAGTCGGAGTGAATCCCCGCACGTCGGGTTGTTCAAGTCGATCGTCACGCCATTTTCGATGACGCCACGATTTCTTGGGTTTTTATAATGATCCATGATGACTTGTCGGTACAACATATCGAGATTGTTAAAACTCATAATTGAAATACTCCTTCGTTTGACGTAACCCTTCGATGAAGCGATCAACTTCATCTCGTGTGTTATACAAGTAGAAGCTCGCTCGGGCAGTCGATGATTGCTTCAGGAGGCGCATGAGCGGCTGGGCACAGTGGTGACCGGCCCGTACCGCGACCCCTTGCATATCCAAGACGGTCGCAAGGTCGTGGGCGTGCACGTCGTTCAAGTTGAACGTGACGAGCCCGACACGCTCCTCAGGACCGAAAATCTCAATCCCTTCGATCGTACGCATCTGTTCGATCGCATACGTCACGAGCGCCCGTTCGTGCGCCTCGACATTCTCGAGACCGAGGTCATCCAAGAAGTCGATGGCGGCAGCCAAACCGACCGCACCGGCGATGATTGGCGTTCCCGCTTCAAAGCGATACGGGATGTCTTTCCACGTCGACTCATACAAGTCGACGTAATCGATCATCTCGCCGCCGAACTCGACCGGCTCCATTTTTTTAAGCAGCTGTTTCTTCCCGTATAAGACGCCGATCCCGGTCGGACCGAGCATCTTATGGCCGGAGAAGGCAAGGAAGTCACAATCGAGCGCTTGAACGTCAAGCTTCCGGTGCGGTACGCTTTGCGCCGCATCGACGACTATGACCGCGCCTTTTTCGTGGGCGAGTTTCGCCACTTCCGCGATCGGGTTAATCGTGCCGAGCACGTTCGAGACGTGGCTCATGGCGACGATCTTCGTCCGGTCCGACAACACTTCCCGCACCGCGTCGAGTGTGATCCGACCGTCTGGCGTCATTTCGACGTAACGGAGTTTCGCACCTGTGCGCTTGGCGAGCTGTTGCCACGGAATCAAGTTCGCGTGGTGCTCCATCGGTGTGAGAACGATCTCATCTCCCGCGCTGACGTTGGCGTCCCCGTAACTTGAAGCGACAAGGTTGATCGCCGTCGTCGTCCCCCGCGTGAAGATGATTTCTTCCGGTACTGAGGCGTTGATGAATGAACGGACACGCTCCCGTGCCCCTTCATACGCATCCGTCGCGTGTGTGCCGAGCGTATGGACGCCACGGTGCACGTTCGAGTGGATACGGCGATAGTAATCCTCGATCGCCTCGATGACAGCAAGCGGTTTTTGGGAGCTCGCCGCACTGTCGAGATAGACGAGCGGATGGCCGTTGATTTCCTGATCTAAAATCGGGAACTGTTTACGAATCGAGGCATCAATCATCTTAACGCACTTTCCCTTCGATGACTTCACGGAGACGGTCTTTAACCGACTCGATCGCGAGTTGCTCGACGACCGGGTTCAAGAATCCGTGAATGATTAAACGTTCTGCTTCTTTACGTGACAGACCGCGGCTCATCAAGTAGTACAACTGAATGTCGTCGACGCGTCCGACTGAAGCGGCGTGGCCGGCCATAACGTCATCCTCATCGATGAGGAGGATCGGGTTGGCGTCACCCCGTGCTTTTTCAGACAACATGAGAATGCGTTCCGTTTGGACACCGTTCGACTTCGAGGCACCGTGATGAATCATCGATGTCCCGCTGAAGATCGCCGTTGCCGAGTCTTTTTGAACACCGTGGATCAAGATGAATCCTTCCGAAGACTTCCCAAAGTGGTCGGTCCGGATGTTGAAGTTTTGTTTCTGTGCGCCACGACCAATCGTGACCGCTTTCGTGTTCGAGTACGTGTTGTCTCCGACGAGATGCGTCTTCGTCTCGACGAGCGAGTTGCCGTCGTTCATATGACCGAGCGCCCAATCGAGATGAGCGTTCTCGTAGACGACACCGCGGCGGTTCATGAACGTGAGTGCCGACTCAGCGAGCTGGTCGACCCCACCGAATACGACTTTCGCGTTCGCTCCGACAAACACTTCCGTCACAGCGTTGACCGTGTGCGGCTCATTCGTGTTCGACAAGAAACTTTCGACATACGTCACTTCACTGCCTTCGTCGGCGACGACGATCGTATGGTGGTACAACGAACCGTTCGCTTGTTCCATCGTGAAGATGGCTTGGAGCGGGTCTTTCAATTGCATGTTTTTCGGGACGTACAAGAAAGCCCCACCGTTCGTGAGCGCTGCGTTCAAGGCAGACAAGCGATCTTCGTCAATACGAACGCCTTCTGTCATGAAGTATTTCTCGACGAGGTCCGGATGTTGTTCCATCGCTTGTTGGATTCCCATAAACAAGACGCCTTCCGGCATCGCAAGTTCGTTATAGACGACATGACCGTTGCGTTCAACGAGCACGTTTGTCCGGTGGTCTCCGAGCAATACTTCGATTTCAGGCGTCAACCCGTCAAGCTTCGCGAGTTCGACGTCTCCGCTTGTGAAATCCCATTTTTCAATCTTGATTTTTTCAACTTTAGGCAAGGCGAGAGTCGGCGCAAGTTCTGCTGCTTCTTTACGTCGGCTGACCATCCATGCTGGTCCACCGAGCGCCTCTGCACGTGCCGCTACTGCTTGTGCATCTAATTCAAATTGTACGGTCATCGTACAGCCCCCTTACGCTTCTGTGTCTACTGTCATCCCTAGATCTTGCTTCACCCAGTCGTAACCTTCTGCTTCGAGTCGTTGTGCCAGCTCTTTGCCGCCCGACATGACGATTTTTCCGTCGATCATGATATGGACGAAGTCTGGCTCGATATAGTTGAGGAGACGCTGATAATGCGTGATGATCAAGCAGCCGAACTCTTCTGTGCGCATCTCGTTGACGCCTTTGGCGACGACTTTGAGCGCATCGATATCAAGACCTGAATCGATCTCGTCAAGAATCGCGATGTTCGGTTTGATCATCATCATTTGAAGGATCTCGTTACGTTTTTTCTCTCCGCCCGAGAAGCCTTCGTTCAAATAGCGGTGTGCCATTTCTGAAGGAATCTCAAGAACGCCCATCTTCGAATCGAGTTCGCGGATGAATTTCATAAGTGAGATTTCTTCGCCTTCTTCACGGCGCGAGTTGATCGCTGAGCGCAAGAAGTCAGCGTTTGTGACACCGCTGATTTCAGCCGGATATTGCATCGCGAGGAACATACCTGCTTGCGCGCGTTCGTTCACTTCCATCTCGAGGACGTCTTCTCCGTTCAAGTCGACGCTCCCTCCTGTCACTTCGTACATTGGATGACCCATGAGGGCAGATGCGAGTGTTGATTTACCAGTCCCGTTAGGACCCATGATGGCGTGAATTTCGCCACCTTTAATTTCAAGATTAAGACCTTTGACGATCTCTTTTCCTTCGATTGAGACGCGGAGGTCATCAATTTTCATGTGTGGTACGTTAGACATTCGGATACCCCTTCCGTTTTCTCGCCATTTGTGGCGTAGATTAGATATATTCTAATCTTAATCTAGGCAATTTTTTATTTCAAGCGACTCACCTTATATTTCATTCTCAATAGAACATAAATGTTGAGAATGAGAACATCGGGAATTCAAGACATTATCCAACATTTTCCTCGACTTGAGCCGCATCCGCTTGTTTTTCCCGTAGCGCGCCGGTGAAGAAGAAAGCACCACACGCGGTCAGAACGGCTAAGCTCCCAAATACAGGGAGCGACGCGTTGTCGAAGCCGTCGAGCAGCAGTCCGCCGATGACCGGCCCGATCGATTGACCGAGTGCCGTCAACCCCATCGCCCCGAAGTACGTGCCGCGCAAATGTTCCGGCGCCAACTCGTCCGTCAACACGTCCGTCATCGTGAACATGAGCACTTCCCCGACCGTGAAGATGACCATCGCGACGAACAATACCCACACCTCGGCAGCGAAGCCGATCAACAACAGCCCAATCGAGAGCGTCGCGATCCCGAAGAACAGCGACTTGATCGGCGAGACGCGAATGCCGAACCGCATGATCGGATACTGCACGATGAGCACGGTGATCGCATTGACCGTCAACAGATAAGCGAACAGGCGCGACCCGTCACTGAACCCGTCGTGAAACGCGATGAACTGCGGCAACGTCGAATTGAATTGACTGTAGCCGATGATGGCGAAGATCATGCCGATGATGACGAAGCGGAACGTCTTGTCTTCTTTTAACACACGGAACGTCTCCGTCAGGCGCGGCCGGACTTTAGCGCCGTCCCCTTCTTCAAACGGATATTTCCGGAACAACGTCGAGATGACGAGGCCGTAAAGGACATAGACGGCGGTCACGACGAAGAACGCGCTCTTCGCTCCCGTAAGTGACAAGACGACCGCAAGCAGCGGTCCGATCGCCGCAGCGATGTTGATCATGAAGTAGCGCACGTTATAGACGATGACACGCTGGTCGGGTTGCGTCGTGTCGCTGATCAAGGCCCGAGACGCCGGTTCAAGGAACGACCGTGACACCCCCATCAAGATGGAGAATATGTAAAACCAAATCAACTCGGTTGCGAGCGCGAAGCCGGTGAACGTCAAAGCGTTCAAACCGATACCGATCAACATCAGCTGCTTGCGCCCGTAGCGGTCAGACAGCGTCCCCCCGAAAAAGCTCATAAATAGACCGGATAATGCCGACGTCGCGAACACCGTCCCGATCACGCTCGCCGAGAAACCGAGCGTCGCGAGATAAATCGCAAAAAACGGCATGACAAAAAACGTCGACAGCCGTGCAAAAAATGTACCGAATAAGACGCCTAGCGTCAGCGGATGAATCTGTCGTATGCTCACCCGGATCCCCCCTTTTTCTACATATAAACAGTTTACTTCTATTGTTAAAGCAAAACCACTGCAAACAAAAAAGGCCCGGGATGTCCCGGACCCTTAGATCAATCATTATTTAACCGGTACGACCGCACCTTTGTACTCATCCAAGATCCACTGTTGTGTCTCTTCTGACGTCAATACTTCAAGGAGTGCCTTGACGCGCTCGTCACTCTCGTCGCCTTCACGTGTGACGATCAAGTTGACGTACGGTGAATCTTCGCCTTCAAGAGCGATCGCGTCTTCGAGCGGGTTGAGCCCGGCATCGATCGCGTAGTTCGTGTTGATGAGGACGGCGTCACCTTCACCGTTGTTGAACGCTTGCGGGAGAAGTGCCGCTTCGACGTCCGTCTTGAACTTCAAGTTTTTCGGGTTGTCGACGATGTCAGCGACTGTCGCGTCTGTCGTCTTACCGTCAGCGAGCGTGAGCAAGCCTTCTGTCTGAAGCATCGTCAAGATCCGTCCGTGGTCAGCGACCGACGAGCTCATGATGACCTCAGCTCCGTCCGGAAGTTCATTGAGTGACTTGTAGTCTTGTGAGTAGACACCGATCGGCTCGATGTGAACACCACCGGCTGAAGCGAATTTATAGTCTTTGTTCTCAGCCATTTGTGACTCGAGGTACGGCTCGTGTTGGAAGTAGTTCGCGTCGAGTTCCCCCGCTGCGAGCGTCTTGTTCGGGAGCACGTAGTCTTGGAACTTCTTGATTTCGAGCGTGTAGCCTTTTGCTTCGTATTCATCTTGGACGTGCTCTAAAATCTCGGCGTGTGGTACGTTCGACGCGCCGACGATGAGCGTCTTGTCGTCGCCCGAGCCTGATTCTGAGTCCCCGCCGCCACATGCCGCGAGAATTGTGAGTGCTGAAGCTGCTGTCAATCCGAGTACTGTTTTCCATGATTTCATTGTGATACCCTCCAAATTTTCTTTTTGATCAAGCAGAACGCTTGTCGATTTTTGAGACGAGTCGATCGCCGATAAACTGAACGACGAAAACGATGACTAAGATCAATACGGTCGCGACAAACGTGACGTCGCTTTGTGAACGCTGGAACCCTTCAAGGAATGCCAAGTTCCCAAGGCCGCCGCCGCCGACGACCCCGGCCATGGCCGTGTAACCGACGATGGCGACGATCGTCACCGTGATGCCTGACACGATGGCCGGGAGTGCTTCTGGGAACAACACTTTATAGACGATCTGCCATTTCGTCGCGCCCATCGACTCGGCCGCCTCGATGACGCCACGGTCGACTTCACGAAGCGCGAGTTCGACCATGCGCGCATAGAACGGGGCCGCCCCGATGATGAGCGCCGGGAGCGCCGCCGTCGATCCGAGCATCGTCCCGACGAGAAGGAGCGTGAACGGGATGAGCAAGATGATCAAAATGATGAACGGGATCGAGCGGAACACGTTGACGACCGCGCTGATGATTGTATAAATCGGGCGATTCTTCGTCATGAGCGGTTCGTTTGTGACGTATAGGAGCATGCCGAGGGCGAGACCGATGACGAATGTCGCAGCTCCCGCGACGAGCGTCATATAAAGCGTCTCCCACGTCTGTTCAAGCATGACTTGCCAATCTACATTAGGAAACATCGCTTTCTACCTCCACTTCCACTGCCTGTGACCGGATTGAGGCGATGGCCCGCTCGACTTCAGCCGGCTCTCCGATCAATTGGATGAATAGCGTCCCGAGCGCACCGACTTGCGACTGCGTCACGTTTCCGCCGATGATGTTGAAGCCGATGTCGTGCTGTTTCAACACTTCTGACAAGATCGGCTGTTCGGCCGTCTCGTTCAAGAATTTGAGCTTGACGATTTGACCAGTCGGATACCGTGCTTTCAAATGTTCGAACGTGAGCGACATGTCGTCGACGGCGCCGATTTGTTTGACGAACTCTTTCGTGATCGGCTGTTCCGGATGTTGGAACACGTCGGCGACTTGACCGGTCTCGACGACTTTCCCTGCCTCCATGACGGCGACGCGGTGACAGATTTTTTGGATGACATGCATCTCATGGGTGATGAGGACGATCGTCAGTCCGAGTTTCTTATTGATGCTGACGAGCAGTTCAAGAATCGAATCGGTCGTCTTCGGGTCGAGTGCGCTCGTCGCTTCATCGCAGAGGAGCACGTCTGGATTTGTAGCGAGCGCGCGGGCAATCCCGACTCGCTGTTTTTGACCGCCCGATAGTTGCGACGGATAGCTGTCTTCACGTCCGGCGAGGCCGACGAGATCGACGAGCTCTTGGACGCGGCGTTTGCGTTCACTGGCCGGTACCCCGATCAGTTCGAGCGGGAAGCTGATGTTCTCAGCGACCGTGCGCGACCATAATAAATTAAAGTGTTGGAATACCATCGAGACGTTTTTGCGCACCCCGCGCAGTTCTTTCGGAGTGAGTTTCGTCAGTTCGCTCCCTGCGACGACAATCTCACCGCTTGAAGGTGACTCGAGCCGGTTAAGTAGACGAATGAGCGTCGACTTGCCTGCTCCTGAATATCCGATTATTCCAAAAATTTCGCCGCTCTCGATTGTGAGCGACACATCATCGACCGCCTGGACCCGACCGTTCTTCGTGTCGAACCATTTGGCCACGTTACGTAATTGAATCAATACCTTTCCCTCCTGACAACAAAAAAAGTACACACGTTTGAGCAAACGTGCGTACTTTATCGGTACGGACAACGATTGCTCTCATCTTCCAAGGTTCTCACCTTGCTGGAATTAGCACCATTTCGGATTGCTCCGCGGTTGCTGGGCGTCATAGGGCCAGTCCCTCAGCCTCTCTTGATAAGAGTGTTGTTTATTCGATTAGCTTTATAATAGCGACACATTATTTTCATGTCAAACTATTTTGTGCGAAAAATCAAAAAAAGGTGCCATCCGAGGATGACACAGAACGTAGCACCTTGAGTCACGGAAGGACAACCCATAGATGAAACTCTTTTGCCCGATCAGAGTGTTCATCCTTATATGGGGGATTCAAGCCATCCATCACTCGGCCTTAGAACGTACCGTGCGGTTACGCGGTCGGTGTCCCTGCGCTTGATTTTTTTGGGGGACAATCTAAGGGAAGGTCCACCTAAAAGTCGCGTAAAGTGATGCACCGGCTGTTCTAAAACGTCTTGATGGCTGGAAAATCTCGTCCTATATTGTGTTCAAGTAAGATGTTGTAATGAATATACCATTCGTGAACTTTCTGTGTCAACTGATTATTTAAAATTTTCTGATTATTCTAATCATCCTATCTCATTTAACGAAAGATAGGACGTGCTGCACGTTTTGGAACGCATATAATCGGTCTTCGACTTGGCCGTCTTTAAGCTTTAACAGCGCCGGTACGCTCATGACTTGATACGCTTCTAACTCTTGCGGGATAAAGTTGGCGTCCTGCTTGTCGATCGCGAGTGTCGGGTCGACCGCTTCGACGACGGCGAGCATCCGCTCGGCCACAGCGCATGTTCCACACATCGGGGCGTATATATATAACAATCCGTCTGTAATCATTGTTCTCACCTCTTTTCTAAGTATATGAATGTGAGCCGATCTGTTCAAAAGTTGTGCTCAACTGGAAAAATCTGAATAGTTCAATATTTCTTGTTGACGCTCGCCCAAAAGAGGCATAGTATGGTCATTAACTTTATCGCTTTCGTACATAACAGCAAACACGTAGAAAAGGACAGGTGAATCCACCCATGACGGAACAAACGAAACTGACAGGCAAACAATTTTTGATGAACGTATTGAACGGACTCAGTCTCGCTATTTTAATCGCCCTCATCCCGAGCGCATTGCTCGGTGAATTAACGAAAGCCATCTTACCGTATTTTCCGTCTTTGCAGTTCATCTTAGACGCGACGACGATCGCGATGCGCCTACTCCCGGTCATCATCGGTGTCACCGTCGCGATGCAATTCGGACGTTCTGCGCTCGAGGCCGGGACGATCGGTATCGCGACCCAGGTCGGAAGCGGCGCCATCCGCATCGAGGAAGGCGCGTTCCTCATGGCCGGTATCGGCGACGTCATCACGGCCGGCGTGACGGCGGCCCTTGCGACATATATGGTCATGCAGTTGTCACCACGATTAAAGACGTACACCGTGCTCGTCTTACCGATGACGGTCATCGTCATCGCCGGCGGGATCGGCATGTTCTTACTCACGTACATCTCCCAGATCACGACGTACATCGGCACCATCATCATGACGATGACTGACCTCCAGCCGATTATGATGGGCATGTTGATCGCGATGGCGTTCTCGCTCATCATCGTCTCTCCGATCTCGACGGTCGGGATCGCGACGGCGATCAGCCTGTCCGGTGTTGCCGCCGGGGCCGCCAACCTCGGTGTCGTCGCGGCCGGCTTCGGTCTCGCCATCGCCGGGTGGCAGATGAATGCCACCGGGACATCAATCGCTCACTTCCTCGGCTCACCGAAAATTCAAATGGCAAATTTCGTCCGCCGTCCGATCATGATGCTGCCGGTGCTCGCGAACGCGGCCATTCTCGGTGCGCTCGCCGGTATCCTCCGTATCGAGGGGACACCGATCAGCGCCGGCTTCGGCGTCTCAGGGCTCATCGGACCAGTCAACGCCCTGCACTTGATGCCAGGCGGCTTCGCCCTATGGAACGTCATGCTCGTCATCGTCTTGTTCGGCCTCATTCCGGTGACGCTCGGGATTGTCTTCTATCGCCTGTTCAACCGGACATCACTCATCCAGCCTGAACATTACCGCCTCGACTTCGACTAAATCAAAAAATCCCGGCTTCTCATAAAGAGAAACCGGGATTTTTGTTAGCCTTGAATCATCGCTTCATATTCTTCGGCTGACATGAGTTTGTCGACGTCCGTTGAATCGTTCAACTCGACTTCGATCATCCATGCGCCTTCGAACGGTGCTTCGTTGACGAGTTCCGGAGAATCCGCGAGTGATTCATTCACTGCCGTGATCTTCCCAGAGATCGGTGCGTACAGTTCAGACACCGTCTTGACCGATTCGACCGAACCGAACGGCTCGTCGAGCAAAATCGTGCCGCCGACTTCAGGAAGTTCCACAAACACGATGTCCCCTAGTTCGCTTTGTGCGAAATCCGTGATCCCGATGCGGGCAACGCTTCCGTTCACTTCAACCCATTCGTGTTCTTTTGAATAACGTAGATTTGCAGGTACTTTGCTCATCTTGACTTCCCCCTCAAATAAATTAGACTCACATGTGTATTATAGCACTTAGCCCCAAACGTCTGTAAATGACTTTTCTGAAAAACCGACCGTCGATTTTTGACCGTCAGTGACGATTGGACGCTTTAAAAGCATACCATTGCTGACTAAAAGCTCGATTTGTTCGTCTTCTGACAAATTCGGGAGCTTATCTTTAATGCCTTCATTACGATACACTTGCCCGCTCGTATTGAAAAACTTTTTAAGCGGTAGCCCTGACTGTTGCCAGATCGACGTGAGTTCATCTTTTGACGGTGTCGCCTCGACGATATGAACGTATGTATACGCGACGTCGTTCTCCTTCAACCATTTCTCTGCCTTCTTACACGTACTGCATGGCGGATAGCCATATAGTGTCACCATGTTTCATCACCTCTTATCTTTAACTTTAGCATAATCACCTCACTCAATTCACGCCTCGAGCAAGCGTTCGATTTCTCGCTTCAACGTCGTATTGACCGGGTGACGCGCTTCGATATAGCGCAACATCGCCACGGCCGCTTCGACCGACTTGCCGTAACCTGGAAGCCATTCGCTGAGCCCGGCGACGAGCTCCGGGTGCCGTGTCTCGACCCGGCGCGTCGGATTGAACGGGTCGCCCGTCTCTCCATGTGCTTTCAACACGTTGTTGACGGCCGCGACTTGGATGAGTTCGAAGCCGGCGACCTTCTCTCCGCGTCGTTCACGGAGCAGACCGACGTACAGGTTCGTCAGCGCCTCTTCGTAGCAGTACGCGGCGCCTGGGACGTCCGTGACGAGCTTAGGCGTCGCAAACGATTCGAGCGCCTCCTCCCGCTTCCAGACGATCCGTCCCGGAGTGTAGGCGATGTGCGGCATCTCGAACAGTTCGAACACGGCGAACTCCCCGTAAATGCCGTCCGTATACATGATCTTGTGGCCGTCTTTCGTGTTTTGGAATTGGTAAGCGATCGGTTCAACCTCGAGCCAGTCCAAGTTGTCGATGAAGCGAGCTTTCCGCCCGTCTTCGACGATCAAAAAGAAATCGAGGTCGGAGTAATCATCGAGCCGCTCGGTCTCGAGGCCAATCGAACCGAGGGCGAGCAGCATGAGCGCCCCTTCTTTTGTCGCGACCGATTCCCCAATCCTTTTCATCCGTTCCAACAGCTGATCACGTCTCATGAACATTCCTCCTTTTCCTCATTGTACGTTCTGATCAAGCGAAAAAGAAAGGGCTGACCGCGTCCGGCCAACCCTTCTTGTTCGAAAAATTTGATTACACGATGAACTTGTTCGCTTTGATGAGGCTCGCTGCGACTTCGCGCTTCGTGCCGATGACGTTGATTGGCTGATAACGGCTGAACTTCTTCATCGCCGAGAGCAACATCCGTTGCTCGTCGCCTGACGTTGCCGCATACAACACTTCTTTCGCCATGAGATCGACTTGCTTAAACACTTGCTCGGCGAAGATTTCCGTGTAACGGACTTTCTGGTTGTTCTTATCGAGGCCAGTCCGGGCAATCGCTTTATCCGTCCGCGCGATCGCCGCTTCAAGCGCATAGATGGCGCTGATGATGTCGGCGAGCTTGGCGAGGATCTCTTGCTCGTTTTGGAGGTCTTGCTGATATTTCTGGACGGCTGTCCCGGCGATCATCAAGTTGATCTTCTTCATGTTCGATAGAAGCATCTTCTCGCGTGCGAGCGGTGAACCGTCGAGCTCTTGCGGCATGTAGCTCATGAGCTCTTTTTGGAGTTTCTGTGCTTCGGCGAGGAGCGGCAAGTCGCCTTTCATCGCTTTCTTGAGGAGCGTGCCCGGGACGATCAAGCGGTTGATCTCGTTCGTTCCTTCGAAGATCCGGTTGATCCGTGAGTCACGGTACAAGTTTTCGACCTCGTACTCGGTCATGAAGCCGTAGCCTCCGTGAATTTGAACGGCTTCATCGACGACGTAGTCGAACGTCTCAGACGCGAACACTTTGTTGAGCGAGCATTCGATCGCATACTCCGCGATCGATTGGGCGACTTTCGAGCCGTCGCGCATGTTCTCGTCACCTAGCGCGTCGAGGCTGTCTTGGAACAATCCGCCTGTGCGGTAGACCGAGCTCTCCATCGCGTAAATGTTCGCCGCCATCGTCGCTAATTTTTCTTGGATGAGCGGGAACTGGCTGATCGGCGTCTTGAACTGCTTGCGCTCGTTCGCGTATTGGACCGAGAGATCGAATGCACGTTTTGATGAACCGACCGCTCCGACCGCGAGTTTGTAACGACCGACGTTCAAGATGTTGAAGGCGATGACGTGCCCTTTACCGACTTCACCTAACAGGTTATCGACCGGGACTTCGACGTCTTGTAAAATGAGCGTCCGCGTCGACGAGCCTTTAATGCCCATCTTCTGTTCTTCGGCACCTGTCGAGACGCCGTTGTAGTCGCGTTCGACGATGAAGGCGCTGAACTTGTCGCCGTCAATTTTCGCGTAGACGACGAACACGTTGGCGAAGCCTGCGTTCGTGATCCATTGTTTCTCACCGTTCAAGACGTAGTGCGTCCCGGCCTCGTTCAAGACGGCCGTCGACTTCGCACCGAGCGCGTCCGACCCTGAGCCTGGCTCTGTGAGCGCGTACGCCGCGATCCATTCGCCCGTCGCGAGCTTCGGCAAGTACTTATGCTTTTGCTCTTCTGTTCCGAAGAAGACGATCGGAAGCGTCCCAATCCCGACGTGAGCGCCATAACTGAGGGCGAACGAACGGGCTTTGGCGAACCGTTCCGTGATGATCGATGACGAGATCTTGTCGAGCTGATAACCGCCGTACTCTTCAGGCACATCGGCACCGAGCAAACCGAGTTCGCCCGCTTCTTTCAACAGTTCGACCGAGAGATCGAACTCATGTTTTTCGATGCGTCCAAGTACCGGCATGACACGGTCGTCGACGAAACTCGACGTCGTGTCCCCGATCATCTTATGCTCGTCTGAAAAGTCTTCCGGTGTGAAGAGACGATCCGCGTCGAGTGCGTCAATGACAAAGCTACCGCCTTTAATCAATTCGTGTTCTGTACGTTCCATAGTCATTTCCCCCTTATAGTAATTCGAAGACGCCAGCAGCGCCCATTCCGCCACCGATGCACATCGTGACAACCCCATATTTCTCATTGCGTCGTTTCATTTCATGCAGAATCGATACCGCTAGTTTCGCGCCCGTACAACCGAGTGGATGGCCGAGGGCGATCGCGCCGCCGTTGACGTTCACTTTGGACGGGTCGATGCCGAGTTCACGGATGACGCCGAGTGATTGGCTCGCGAACGCCTCGTTCAATTCGAACAATCCGACTTCTTCAAGCTTCACGCCAGCCATCTCTAACGCTTTCGGGATGGCGACGACCGGTCCGATCCCCATCACTTCCGGGCGGACCCCGCCGACTGCGAACGAGAGGAACTTCGCCATCGGCTTCAAGCCTTGGCGTTCCGCCTCTTCCCGCTCCATGACGAGCACGGCCGCGGCGCCGTCTGATACTTGTGACGCGTTACCGGCTGTGACCGATCCTTTGATTTTGAAAGCTGGACGCAGCTTGCCGAGTGCTTCGACCGTCGAGTTGGCCCGGACGCCTTCGTCGTGCTTGACGACGAATTCACGTTCCGCGACTTTCCCGTCTTCACCGAGGACGTGCTCGATGACCGTCACCGGCACGATCTCTTCTTCGAACTTGCCGCCCGCGATCGCAGCCGCCGCTTTTTGATGGCTGTCGATGGCGAACAGGTCCTGGTCAACACGTGAGATGTTATACTCGGCCGCTACGCGCTCAGCCGTGTGTCCCATGCTCATGTAATACTCAGGCGCCGTCTCCATGATCGTCGGGTTCGGACGGATGACGTGTCCACCCATCGGGACGAGACTCATCGATTCCATTCCGCCGGCAATGATTGCCGTCGCTTGGCCGATCATGATCTTCGCTGCCGCGTCCGCGATCGCTTGAAGGCCTGACGAGCAGTAACGGTTGATCGTGACGGCTGGTACTTCGTGTGATAGTCCACCGCGTACGGCCGCATAACGGGCGATGTTCATCCCTTGCTCCGCTTCCGGCATGGCGCATCCCATGATGACGTCGTCAATCGGTCCCGTGTATCCCGACCGCTCGAGCGTCGCTTTGATGGCGTGACCTGCGAGCTCGTCCGAACGAACGTTTCGGAACGACCCGCGTTTTGCTTTTCCGACCGGTGTTCGTGCACCGGCCACGATGACTGCTTCTCTCATCTGTTAAGTCCCCCTTTTGTCAGTTCCGAAGTGGTTTGCCTTTGACGAGCATATGTTGCATCCGTTGCTGCGATTTCGGTTCTCCGATGAGGCTCAAGAACGCCTCACGCTCGATGTCGAGGAAGTATTGCTCGTCGACCATCGTGCCGTATGCCAAATCGCCGCCGCTGATGACATGGGCAAGTTTTTTGGCGATCTTCAAGTCGTGCTCTGAAATATAACCACCGTAGAACATCTCGTACGCTGCGAGTTCGAGCGTCGCTTTCCCGGTTCGACCGACGACCGGCAACTTCTCGCGCATCGGCGCGACGTATCCGTCCGCAAGTCCAAGCACGGTTTGTTTCGCGTCGAACGTCAAGTGGTCACGGTTCATCGAGATGCCGTCGATCGGACGATGATAGCCGAGCGCTTTCGCGTCATACGCCGACTTCGATACTTTCGCCATCGCGATGTTCTCGAACGTCTGCTGTGCAGCCTTCTCGATGTTTTGCATCGATTTTGGCGTCTGTTCAAGTAGACGACGGTACGTGTTGACGTTGCCGCCGCCGCCAGGGATGAGACCGACACCGACTTCGACGAGTCCCATGTACGTCTCAAGCGCTGCTTGCATGCGTGCTGCCGGCAAACTGATCTCCGTGCCGCCTCCGAGTGTCATGCCGTAAGGTGCGACGACGACCGGGCGACCTGCGTAACGGATTTTTTGAACGACTTGTTGGAACTTGTTGATGATCCAGTCGAGCTCATACCAGTTCTCGTCTTCCGCTTCCATGAGCATCATCGCGAGGTTGGCGCCGACGCAGAAGTTTTTACCATCGTTGGCGAGGACGAGTCCTTTGAAGTCTTGCTCGACGAGGTCGATCGATTGCTCGATCATCTGCATGATGTCGACCCCGATCGCGTTGTTTGGTGACGTGAACTCGAGGGCGACGACGTCGTCACCGATGTCGATGAGGCGAGCCCCGCCGTTCTCGAGGATGATCCCGTTCGACTTGGCGAGCGGTGCAAGTTTCAATTCTTTCGGGTTGACGGTCTTCTCGACGTACGTCCCAGACGCTTGATCGTAATACTGGTCCCCTTTATAGAAGGAAGTGTGTCCGGCAGCGAGCATCTTATCGATCCACGCCGGGACGGCATATCCTTCCGCTTTCATGCGTGCGACCGATTTTTCGACACCGAGTGCGTCCCATGTCTCGAACGGTCCGAACTTCCAACCGAAGCCCCACTTCATCGCGTCATCGATGGCGACGATCGAGTCACTGATCTCACCTGTGAGTCGTGCCGAGTAGACGAGTGTTTTCGCTGTTACCGGCCAGAGCAACTGCCCGACGCGTCCCTTGTTCAAGATCGCGCCTTTCAGTTTCGCTTTCGAGCCCGGGAGCGACTTGATTTGGTCGAGCTCAGTTCCTGTAATCGCTTTCAATTGTTCGTATTCAAACGTGCTCAAGTTGAGTTCCTGGATGACTTTCCCGTCTTTCTTATAGAACCCTTGACCAGACTTTTGTCCGACCCAGCCTTTTTCGACGAGCGTCTTCATTTCAGCAGGGACATCGAACGTGTCTTTCTCCTCGCCCGCTTCGAGCGCCTCATAGACGTTACCGGCGACGTGGACGAACGTGTCGATGCCGACGACGTCGAGCGTACGGAACGTCGCTGATTTCGGACGGCCGATGAGCGGTCCTGTGATCGAGTCCATCTCGCCGATCGTCGCGTTTTGTTTCAACATCTCCTCGAACGTGACGAGCAGGCCGTATGTGCCGATGCGGTTACCGATGAAGTTTGGCGTGTCTTTCGCCTCGACGACGCCTTTACCGAGACGGTCCTCAGCAAAGCGGGCCATGAAATCGATGACCGGGCGCGCCGTCTTCTCCGTCGGGATGAGTTCGAGCAGCTTCAAGTAACGCGGCGGGTTGAAGAAGTGCGTCCCGAGGAAGCGTGACTTCAATCCTTCCGGCAAGACGCTCGCCATCGCTTCGATCGAGATCCCAGACGTGTTCGAGCTGAGAATCGCGTCTTCACGGATGAACGGTGCGATCTTGTCGAACAGTTGCTGTTTCACGTCGAGCCGTTCGACGATGACTTCGATGACCCAGTCGGCTTCTTTCAATCGTTCGAGGTCATCTTCTAAGTTCCCGACCTCGATGAAGTTCAAGTGTTCCGCCGTCGCGAGCGGTGCCGGATTTTGTTTCAACAACTTGTGACGGTTCTCGGACGCGATGCGATTCCGCACTTCCGGTGACTCGAGCGTGAGCCCTTTCCCTTCTTCTTGCGCCGTCAATTCACGTGGTACGATGTCGAGCATGAGCGAACGAACCCCCGCGTTCGCCAAATGGGCCGCAATCCCCGCCCCCATTACTCCTGAACCGATGACGACCGCAAAACGGATATTGCTCGTCAAACGGAGGTCGGCTGATTGTTCGATGTGACTCGTCATATTGTTCCCCCCTAAATGAGAATGAATAGTGATTCATTTCACGCGTAAAAAAAATCGCAATCACCATCGTGTTTACTCTTCTATCATAAATGAACGACAATTCATTCGCAAGCGTTCATTTTTCAAATTCATTCCATTTTTCTGATTTACGATTATTTTTTGATGTGTGTGGTATAGACACATTGAGTCAATTTTGAAAGGGGACTAAACAATATGAGTGATAATCGTTTAAATACAATCGGCAGCCGCAAGGATTTTGAAACGTTCAAGAAGGACGGACAAGCGCAGGCCCATCAACCGGGAATCGATTCGAAGATGGAGCCGTTCCCGATCTATGAGCGTGAAGGCTATAAAGGAAGCGACAAGTTAAAAGACAAAGTCGCCATCATCACGGGCGGTGACTCGGGAATCGGGAAATCGGTCGCCATCTTCTTCGCCCATGAAGGCGCGAACACAGTCATCGTCTATAAAGACCAAAACGAGCTCGAGGACGCCGAGGCGACGAAGGAACGGATCGAAGAACTCGGACAAGCGTGCCTGTTGCTGCAAGGTGACCTCGGTGATTCGGCGTTCTGCCAAGACGTCGTCAAGCAGACGCTCGAGACGTTCGGCCACTTGGACATTCTCGTCAACAACGCCGCCGAGCAGCATCCGCAAGAGTCGCTCCTCGACATCTCGGACGACCAGCTCGAGCGGACGTTCCGGACGAACATCTTCAGCATGTTCTATTTGACGAAAGCGGCGCTCCCGTATTTGAACGAAGGCGCGAGTATCATCAACACGACGTCGATCACGGCGTATGAAGGCAACGACCAGTTGATCGACTATGCGTCGACGAAAGGCGCGATCACATCGTTCACGCGTTCGCTCGCCAAAAACTTGGCCGAGAAGAAAATCCGTGTCAACGGCGTCGCCCCTGGCCCGATTTGGACACCGCTCATCCCGGCTACGTTCTCGGCTGAGAAAGTCGCCACGTTCGGTGACTCTTCTGAGATGAAGCGTGCGGGTCAACCGGCAGAGCTCGCCCCGGCTTACGTCTATCTCGCAAGCGATGACTCGACGTACGTCAGTGGGCAGGTCATGCACGTCAACGGCGGTACCGTCATTAACGGATAAGTGTTTCGGAAGGCTCAGTTCACAGCTGAGTCTTTTTTGTGTGCGTGTCATACTTTGCGCGCGTTTCTTGCGTCCTTTCGTCGGATTGCTTTTCTGCATGAGTCTGGACGCCAAGGACGCATTTCCCTCTCCATGAAAAGATTCTGAATATCGATGGCATCGAACAAGTATACTAATGATAAACAAGTTTGGATGGAAGTCACTCGAAATCCTAAGGAGAATCAATTCATGGATAATGATATGCCGTTTTTTAAAGAACGTATTACTTCTCTCCTTGTAGCCTTTCTCTGTCTCAGTGTAGTCGCAGGCTGTTCAACCGATTATAGCGAGGTCGATGTTCAAGGGAAAATTGTAGACGTAAATACTGAAGAGACGATGATTTTAGTCGAAGATCAAGACCGCGGTCAAATTTGGGTCGATTTATCCGGTTTGAATGACGAGATTGAACGACTGCACAGTCCGCTCGAGGTCAACGTTTGGTTAGACGAATCCATCACCGAAGACACCTCCACTGTAGGAAAGGCCGAACGAATCGATGTCATCAAATAATATCGAACACATCAAAAAAGCACGAACGCCCACAACGGACGTTCGTGCTTCTCTCATTTCTTGACCATTCCTTTTAACACGAACGCGACATTGGCCGGACGTTCGGCGAGGCGGCGCATGAAGTAACCGTACCAGTCACGGCCGTACGGCACGTAGACCCGGACTTTATAGCCTTGGCGGACGAGATCGAGTTGACGCTCGACCCGGATGCCGTACAGCATTTGGAACTCGAACTGGTCGAGTGGGATGTTGTTCAATTTCACATGCTCGATGATGGCATCGATCATATGGTCGTCATGGGTCGCGATAGAGGCGTAGTTCCCGTTCGCAAGATGGAGTTTGACGAGCTTCAAGTAGTTGTGGTCGACGTCTTCTTTCTCCGGGAAAGCGACCGTCGCCGGCTCTTTGTAAGCCCCTTTGACGATACGGAGGTTCGGCTTGATCAGCGCGAGATGATTGATGTCATCTTCCGAACGATACAAGTACGATTGGATGACCGTCCCGAGTCCGTCAAAGTCCGCTTTCAACTTCTTGAACAAGTCGAGTGTCTTCTCGCAGCGCGACTCGTCTTCCATATCGATGGCGACGAAGACGCCGACCGACTTAGCCGTCGTCAAGATCTGGCGCATATTGTTCTCGATCAACTTGTCCGAAATATCGAATCCGAGTGACGTGAGCTTGAGCGACATATAGGCGTCGAGTTTCTCTTCGGCCATGATCTCGATGGCACGGATGATCTCGTCACGGTTTTGGTTCGCTTCTTCGACCGTGTTAATGAATTCCCCTAGATGGTCGACCGTGACCGATAGCCCTTTCGCGTTCAGTTCGCGAATCGTCGGCACCGACGTCTTGAAATCTTCTCCCGCCACAAATCGTGAAGCCCCGAACCGAAGCCCGTACTTTTTAGCCAAACTGTTGAGTGCTTTGTTTTGAGACATGTAAATAAAGCCATCACGTAACACTTTTTCCATCAGATTTTCCCCCTTGCGTTTACACTCATCTATCTCTATGACGATGTCTGAAATTATTATGACATACAAACGTCAATTCGTCTTTAGTTTTGTAACCGTTTCCAACACTTCATTGGCCAAGTTTATAAAAAAGCAGACGCCCTCACGGACGTCTGGTTCACAGGCCTGTATTCGGTGCGACGTAGAGCAAAATACTGAGGAAGACGAACACGCTCCCGGCGAGCACGAACAAGTGCCAAATCGCATGATTGAACGGCAGTTTCTGCCAGACGTAAAACACGATCCCGACCGAATAAGCGAGCCCACCAGCAAGCAGCAACATGAACCCTTGATGCCCGAGCGACTCGTAGAGCGGACGGATCACGATGATACAAATCCACCCGAGCCCAAGGTACGTCACGTTCGATACCCACATGTACTTCCCGGTCGAATACATTTTCCAGACGATGCCTAAGATGGCGACGCCCCAAACGATGCCGAATAACACCCATCCGAGCGTTCCCTGAAGCGACACGAGTGCGAACGGCGTGTAGCTCCCGGCAATCAGTAAGTAAATCCCAGCGTGGTCGAACACTTGGAGCACCCGCTTCGCCCGTGGATGCGGGATCGCATGCATGAGCGTCGAGAACAAGTACAACAAGATCATCGATACCCCGAACACGCTCACCGCGATGACGTTGCCTGTGCTACCGGTCTCAGTCGCGGTCGTGACGAGCAGGACGAGAGCGACGATGCTGAAGATGACCCCTAGTCCGTGCGTGACGGCGCTCGCGATTTCTTCGCCGAGCGTATCGGCATGGAGCATGTCTTTTAGTTTCTCTTGATCCATTCGGGTCCCACCTTTCTTTCCTTGCCTCTATTATGGATATTCCCCAATTTTGTTGCAAATAAAAACACGGGTCTGTAAAAACCCGTGTCCTTGATTATGCGACTTCCTTCACCGGAACGTCACATTCCATATTTTGTGCCCGCATCGCCCGTGCGCGTATGTGGAACAAGACGAGTAGCGTCACCGTACCGATCGTCGCGATGACGTAGGGAATGACCCCATCCATCTTGAAACCGATCGGTGCTGTGAGGATGTAGAACCAAACCGCATACAGCATGAACGTCCCCGGGATGAGTGCAATCCAGTGGTTGCGTCCTTTAATGTACAAGTACATCGCACCAACGAACAAGGCGATGACCGCTGTCGTCTGGTTGGCCCAGTTGAAGTACTGCCAAAGCATTTGGAAGTCCATGTTTGTGAGCACGTACGAGATCGCGAACAACGGGAGTGCGATCCAAAGGCGTGACGAGAAGTTCTTCTGCGCGACTTTCAAGTAGTCGGCAATGATCATCCGGGCACTCCGGAACGCCGTATCGCCTGACGTGATCGGCAAGACGATGACGCCGAGGATGGCGAGCGTGCCGCCGATGCTGCCGAGCATGAGCGTCGCCACTTCTTGGACGACGAGCGCCGGTGTCCCCGCTTGAATCATGCCGAGCAACTCACCAGGCTCGAAGATGGCCATAGCCGCTCCGGCCCAAATCATGGCGATGACGGCCTCGACGATCATCATGCCGTAGAAGATGCTGCGGCCATTACTTTCTTTCATCGTCGTCCGCGAGATGATCGGCGACTGCGTCGCGTGGAAGCCTGAGAGTGCGCCGCACGAGATCGTGAAGAACAAGAGCGGCCAGATCGGCAAGCCGTCCGGGTGCATGTTCGTCAATGTCATCTCTGGGATTTGATAGCCTTGGACGAACAGGCTGACCCCGATCCCGATGGCGCTGATCATGAGGAGCGCCCCGAAGAACGGGTAGATGCGCCCGATGATCTTATCGACAGGTAAGAGCGTCGCCAAAATGTAGTAGCCGAAGATGGCGAGGAGCACCCAGGCGAGCGTTGACGCATTACCGTCGAACAAGTTGTTGATCATGTTACTCGGCGACGTGACGAACACCGTCCCGACAAGCAGTAGCAGTAACAGGGCGAACCCGTTGACGATATGGCGGAGCGAGCGGCCGAGGAACTTCTCGGCGAGCTGCGGCAAGTGTGCCCCGTTGTTACGGAGCGAGATCATCCCCGTCAAGTAGTCGTGCACCGCTCCCGCGAAAATTGATCCGAAGACGATCCACAGGAAGGCGACCGGACCGTAGAGCGCCCCCATGATCGGCCCGAAAATCGGACCGACGCCGGCGATGTTCAACAGTTGGATCATCGAGTTCCGTTTTTTCCCCATCGGCACATAGTCGATGCCATCCTGCGACGCATAGGCGGGCGTCGTCCGCTCTTCCTTGATGCCGAACGTCTTCTCGACGTAACGGCCGTACACCAAATACCCGACGAGCAAGATTGCGAGCGCGACGAAAAATGTAATCATTTGTACTGTCCCCTTTTACCGTATGTAGCCGATCCCCATCGGCCCCGAAAAATGAATCCTGATGTTTTACGTATATAATGTAAACGTTTTCGTGATTGATTATACAGCAATTCCCAACGTTTCGTAAGGGGTTTCGTTCACTTTTTTGACACAAAAATAGACCCGGCTTTTTATCGAGAGCCGGGTCGTCTATCGTACTGCTTATTGTTTGATCCGGACCGTGAACGGACCGTCCGCGGTGACGTCCTCGAAGACGACCGAGACCGGATAGGCGTGCTTGCCTTGGACCGGCTCGCTCAAGCGAATCGTCGTGTTTGCGATCGCTTCGTCCCCGCTCACGAGTTCGAGCGGTAACTGTTCGACGTTCAGTTCGCGCTCGTAGCCGTTACGGAGAAGCAACGTCGCCGTGACGTTCGTCTCACTTGTTTCGACCGAGACGAGCATCAAATTGAACTCATTCTCGCCGACGGGCGGTGTCGACACGTTCGTGCGACGGAGCTGTTGCCACGCCGTGTTCGAAAATTGTTCGACTTCCTCATCTAGAAGCATCTGTAACGGATCGATCGGATTCATTTGGAAGACGAGTCGCATCGACGTCAGTTCTTCCGCTTCAAACTCGCCGAACAGTTCATCTGCAAAAAAGTCCAAATAGACCGGTTTGCTCGTCCACGGCTCGAAGCTCGGAAGGTCGACGCGGCTCAATACTTTCCGCCCGAGCGGGACGTTGTCTTTGTTCAAGAGGAGAACCGGCAATTCATTGACTTCGAACGAGCTCGGGAGCGTGTTCCGGAACAAGGCGACGAGCGACAACCCGCCCATCAAGTTTTCAGCGTGCAATAGCTCGATCGACAACTGGTTGTCGAGGAGCGCCGGCAGCCGCTTCGCATGATAGCGGAACATGTACTCGTCTTCTTTCGGAATCCCCATGTCGCTGTCGATTACGAGCGTCAGTTGACGCCCTGTCTCGGTCTTCCCTGTATCGATCTGTTTACGTTTACGAAACCCTAACATATTACTCCTCCTCCAATTGCGTGACGAAATAGCGGTCGAGCTGACATACTTCCGTCGTCACTTCACGGGCAATATTGACATACGTCTGTTCGAAGATCTCAAATCCTTCTTTACCGAACTGACGACTCGGGTCTTCCTGACCATAACTGCGGAGTCCGATGCCTTCTTTTAATCCGCTCATCGTCGTGAGGTGGTCCGTCCATTTTCCGTCCAACGCCCGTAACAGTGATTCTTTGACGAACGTCACGACTTCCTCGGCTTGAAGACGGGCCTCGGCCGTTTTGACGATGTCGTCGATCCACGGCGCAAGCTCTGCCTTCAATTCCAACGAGTCGGCGATCTCATCTGACCAGACCGGCTCGCGTGTCGTCAAGTAGACGAGGTCTGTCTTCAACTCGTCGAGCGGCCACTCTTCTGGGACGAGCTCGTCCGAGACGTGCATGTCGATACTGTTCGCTAAAGCGAGATGCATCATGCCGAGCACGTTGTTCGTGATCGCCGCAGCGTCGGCGTTGACCGCCTGATCGCGGATCGTGTAGATGATTTTCCGTTGTTCGTTCAAGACGTCGTCGAGCTTGAACAAGTAGTCCCGAATCGAGACGCCGAGTCCTTCGATCGTCGTCTGGGCGTACTCGATGACGTCAGCCGCGTCTTTTGCGGACACTTCGCCACGTTCGTCCGGCTTCAGTTTCTTCTCGATCCGCTCCAGTTTTTGGATCGCGTAACGTTTGACGATCTCATCTTCGAGCGAGACGAAGAACTGCGTCGCGCCGGGATCGCCTTGACGTCCCGAACGACCGCGGAGCTGGTTGTCGACACGTTGCGACTCATGGCGTTCCGTCCCGATGACGAACAAGCCGCCCACTTCTTTCGATTTCGCGTCAAGCATGATATCGGTCCCGCGACCGGCCATGTTCGTCGCGATCGTCACTTTGCCGAAGCGTCCGGCGTCGGCGATGATGTCCGCTTCTTGCGTGACCGTCTTCGCGTTCAACACCTCATGCTGAATCCGCTGTTTCGACAAGTGCTTACTGATGGCCTCGGACTGGGCGATCGACGTCGTGCCGATCAACACCGGGCGTCCCGTCTCATGCAGCTCGACAACTTTGTCGGTCACGGCCGCATACTTTTGGTCGACCGTCATGAAGATACGGTCCGGGTTGTCTTCGCGCAAACGCGGCCGGTTCGTCGGCACTTGGACGACGTCCATGTTGTACGTCTTCAAAAACTCTTGGCGAGACGTCTGGGCCGTCCCGGTCATACCGCCGATGAGCGGATACATCCGGAAATAATGCTGAATCGTGATCTCGGCCGTCGTCTTGTTCTCCTCGGTGATCGTGACGCCTTCTTTCGCCTCGAGCGCCTGATGAAGCCCTTCCGACAGACTGCGTCCTTCCATGATCCGTCCCGTGAACAAGTCGATGAGCTCGATTTTGTCTTCTTTGACGATATAGTCGACGTCGAGTTCGAACAAGACGTTCGCCCGGAGCGCTTGGACGAGGTAGTGATAGAGCACTTGATGCTCGGCGCTGAACAAGTTGTCGACCGCGAACATGTCTTCGATTTTCAAGATTCCGGAGTCAGTGAGCGCCGTCGATTTCGATTCGAGGTCGACTTCGTAGTCCGCCTCGTCGAGCTCGGTGACGACACGTTGCGCCAACTCCTTCAAGCGGATGTGCGAGCGGTCTTTTTGGGCGATGATGAGCGGCGTCTTCGCCTCGTCGATCAAGATGCTGTCGACTTCATCGATGATGGCGAAGTGGAACGGGCGCTGGACGCGCTCTTCCGGTGACCCGACCAAGTGATCACGCAAGTAGTCGAACCCGAACTCGGTCCCGACGCCGTATGTAATGTCGGCCTGGTAAGCAGCGTGCTTGTCGCTCTGTTCCATCTCAGGAACGTTCAACCCGACCGAGAGACCAAGGAAATCGTGGATCTGCCCGATTTGTTTCGCGTCACGCGTCGCGAGATATTCGTTGACGGTGATGACGTGGACGCCTTTGCCTTCGAGTGCTATGACGTAACTCGGGAGCGCGGCGACGAGCGTTTTCCCTTCTCCGGTCGGCATCTCGGAAATGTTCCCTTCGAGGAGGGCGAACCCGCCGATGAGCTGGACGTCATAGTGACGCATGCCTAAGACACGCACCGCCGCCTCACGGACGAGGGCGAACGCTTCTTCGGCGACATCATCGACTTTGGCGCCGTCGGCGATTTTTGCTTTCAATGTTTCGGTATATGTGCGCATCTCGTCGTCCGAGAGCGCCTGCATCGTTGTCTCTAATTGGTTGATCCGGTCGACGCGTCGCTGATAGCCTTTCAAGCGCCGGCTCTGGTCATTCGTCAATTGCTTTACAAACTGAATCACGTTGTAGCCTCCATTTAGTTCACAGTCATTGTCAAATCCATACCCGTCTATTATAGCGAAATTTTGCTCATTTCGGAGACTTTTTTACGAAAACTTCCTAAAAGATGGTTTTTAAATTGTGAAATTCCTATAAAAATTGGGTAAATTTCAAAATATATTTACAAGTTTATTTTCATTTTTCTATTTGAGACGGTTTGAGACCGTGATACGATAAGAAAAACAGAACATTTGTTCGTAAAAAGGAGATGGAATCATGCGCCGGCGGATCTTCTGTGTCGACAGCGTCTCATTTTATGCCAGCTGCGAGTGCGCAGCCCGTAACTTGAACCCGTACAAGGCGAAGCTCGTCGTCTTATCGAACTTACAGGACAGCGGCGCCCTCGTCCTCGCCGCGACCCCGCCGCTGAAACGGCTCGGCATCAAGACCGGCTCCCGGCGCTTTCACATCGACCGCCTGCCTTGGCATGAACGACGGCACGTCCTCTACGCCGAGGCCCGGATGAGCCACTACTTGAACGTATCGGTGCAAATCGTCCACATCCTGCACCAGTTCGCACCGCCTGAGGCGATCCGCGTCTACTCGGTCGATGAGACGCTCGTCGACTTGACGGGGACGGAGCGCTTGTTCGGGAACGATGACCACGTCGCCCGCCTCATCCGCTCGACCGTCTTCCGCTACACCGGCGTCCCGGTCACGATTGGGATCGGACCGAACAACGTCCTCGCCAAACTCGTCCTCGACTTGCATGGCAAAACGACCGGTGTCGCCAGTTGTGCCCTCCACGACGTCGAACGATTGATCCATCCGGCGCCGATCGAGAAGATGTGGGGCGTCGGGGCGAAGATGGCGGTCCATCTCCATCGGCTCGGCATCGACACGATCGGCGACCTGGCCCGTTATCCGCTCGACGTGTTGCACGACAAGTTCGGTGTCATCGGCGCCGAGCTGTGGCACCACGCCTGGGGCATCGACGAGTCGCCGACGATCCTGCCGGCGAGTTCGCTGTTCGGGGCGAAACGCCAACGGCCCCGGACGATCGGCCACGGCATCACGCTCATGAAAGACTATACGACGGAAAGTTCGATCCGACTCGTCTTGCAGGCGATCGCCGTCGAGGTCGGGATGCGGACGCGGCAGTCGGGACTCGTCGGCGGCAGCATCCATCTCGGTGTCCGCTACACTCGGACGAGCGAGCAGCGCGGCTTCAGCAAACAAAAAAAGCTCGCCCGCTTCACAGCGGACGAGCGTGAGTTTTTGCCGGTCCTGTTCCAACTGTTTCTTGAGGCGTGGAACGAGACGGAGGCGGTCCGTTACGTCTCGGTCGCCCTCGGCAAGCTCGAGCCCCGGAGCGACCACGTCCAGCTGTCGTTGTTCGAGGACGAATGGGCCCGGGCCCGTCGGTTCGACTTCCTCGACCTCGTCGATCAATTGAACGTCCGCTTCGGCCGCGGCACGATCCGTCCGGCCTCGAGTCTGCTGAAAGACAGTCCGCTCCGCACACGGCAACGCCTGATCGGCGGACATAAACAAGGAGGTGAACCGTCATGAGCCAGACCCGCTACAAAGACCGCGGTGAATTGAAGTGGATCCCGTTTCTCATGCCCGAACACGTGGCGCTGCTCAAAAAATATTACGCCCACGTCCAAAAGATCGAGCTGCCCGACATCGACGAGCAACTCCTTTATCTGTGGCAGACCGAACTTGAACGGGCCATCCGGGAAGGCGACCAAGTCGAACTGACGTTGTTCGAGGATGGTCTCGCCCGCTCCGTGCGTGGCTACGTTCATGCCATCTATTACGCCGAACGCGAAGTCGAACTGTTCGACACGGACGTGCGCCGCATCCCGTTCAGCCACATCCTGTCGGTCCGTTAAGACGCGTCAATCGCGTCTTGCGTCGTCTCGAACGTCGCAATCCCGTCGAGGACGCCATAGTGATCGAGCGTCTGCCGCACGGGTTCCGATAAGTGGGCGAAGACGACACGACGCTCCGCCGCTTTCAGTTCCCGGACGACCCGGCGGACTTCTTCGACCGCCGTCACATCGATGACCGGACAGCGATGGAAGTTGAAGATGAACACGTCGGGCTCATTATGAATCTGTTGCAGGACGTGCTCGAACATCTCGATCGCCCCGAAGAAGAGCGGCCCTTCGACGCTGAAGACGACTTGGCCGTCGCGCGTCACGTAACGTTCCGTCTGTTCGCGGACGTCGATCGTATCGGCCATCCGTTTCGCGAACAAGGCGAGCGCACAGATGACCCCGACCTCGACGGCGACGACGAGGTCGACGAAGACGGTCAGGCCGAGCGTGACAAGCAAGACGAGTGACTCGGCGGAGCGATGTTTGAGCATCTCGAAGACATGGTGCCGCTCCGACATGTTCCAAGCGACGCGCATCAAGATCGGCGCGAGGGCGGCGAGCGGGACGTAGCTCGCGAGCGGTGCCAACACGAGTACGGCGAGGAGCACCGTCAACCCGTGGATGACACCGGAGCGGCGGCTGACGGCCCCTGCTTGGATGTTCGTCGCCGTCCGGGCGATCGCACCTGTCGCCGGGATGCCGCCGAAGAACGGGACGACGACGTTGGCGAGCCCTTGCCCGAACAGTTCCTTGTCCGGGTTCATCTTCGTGCCGGCCATGCCGTCCGCGACCGCACCTGACAACAGCGACTCGAGCGCCCCGAGGAAGGCGATGGCGAACGCCGATGGGAGCAGCGTCGCGATCAAATCGAGATCGATCGTGAGCCAGTTGAAGTCAGGCAGTCCGCTCGGGATGCCTCCGTAGGCGCTGCCGATCGTCGCGACCTCGCCTGGGATGACGAGGCTGATAAACGTCGGCACGAGCATCGCCATGAGCAAGAGCGGCAACCGGACCGGTAGTTTCGGGACGAGCCAGAGCGTCAAGAAGCCGATGGCGGCGATACCGATCGGCCAGAGGCTCGCCTCGGGGAGCGACGTGACGAGTTTTAGGACGTTCTCATGGAAGTGCGGCGCCTTCTCGAACGTGATGCCGAGCAGTTCATCGAGCTGGTCGACGAAGATGACGACGGCGATCCCCGCTGTAAAGCCGATCGTTACGGCGCGCGGCATGAAGCGGATGAGCCGGCCGACGCGGAGCACGCTCATGAGGAACAGCAAAATCCCGGCGAGAAACGTCGTCACGAGCAGCCCTTCGTAGCCGTGCGCCAGCATGACGCCCGAGACGATCGGGATGAAGGCGCCGGTCGGTCCGGCGATTTGGAACGTCGAGCCCCCGAACAGGCTGACGATGATGCCGGCGATGATGGCCGTATAGAGCCCGTACACCGGTCCGACGCCCGAGGCGATCGCGAACGCCATCGCGAGCGGAACGGCGACGACCCCGACGGTGATCCCTGCCGAGATGTCTTTTTGCCACGCCTCTCGTGTTGTCATGAAGTTGTCCATTCTTGCATTCCTTCTTTCCATTAGGTCGAAAACGAGTTCAGTTTACGCCTGTCCCCGCTCTTTGTAAACGACTCCGGCGAAACGTTAACATAATCGACAAACCAAAAAGACGTATCCATCACGCGATGGACACGTCTTCATTAATTGGTCGGTGCTTCGACGACTTGGTCACCCTCGTCCGACTCTTCCCCGAGCAAACGGACGTGGCGGCCGAATAGCCACATGACGACGAGATGGGCTTTCGCCTGCGTCTTCGTATAGAACCACCACGGCATGGCCGGCACGAACTCATGGATGGCGATAAGCCCCTCGTTCGAGTCCGGGAGTCGCCTGAACTCAAGGCGGCCGGTCTTGTCGTCCTCGGTCAGCTTCGCGAACAGTCCCCCGTCGATCTCGAACGATGCCATGTCGTCCGTCGCCGCATCTTCAAGCGACAGATGGAGTGCGACGAGTGATGGGCGCAAAAGCGCGATCTCCCAATCATCCTGTTCTTTCGTCGTCTGGATGAGCGGATACGCGATCCGCCCGAGCCATTCGAAATATTCGTCGGCCATCCAGGCAGCCGACTTGTCGTCCGGCAGACCGAAGCGTTGGATCGAGCGGACCGTATACTGTTGTGGCGCTTTTTTCGTCTTGCCGGCCGACTTCTGCTTCTCTTCTTCCTCGAGCGCGTGTTCGACCGCTTCCTTGAACGGGATCTCACCTTGCTTGACGCCGTCCGTGTCTTTGGCGACCATGGCGTGATCCATGCTCTCGACGAGCGGATAGACGGTGTCTTTCGGCTCACCGGTGACAGCCATGACCCAAAGCCGTGACAGCTTGATCGTCGGGAACGGGAAGTCGATCATGACGCGACGCTTGCCCATGACGTCAGCCGTATCTTCGATCATCTTCCGATACGTCATCACTTCCGGACCACCGATGTCGATATGATGGTCGTACAACGACTCGGCCCCGACGACCGAGATGAGCGCTTGGACCGCTTCTCGCAAATCAATTGGATGTGTCTCCGTCTTCGTCCAGTTCGGGAGGATCATGACCGGGAGTCGTTTGACGAGTTTCGCGAGAATCGGAAACGACGAGCCTTCCGGACCGATGATGAGCCCAGCCCGGATCGTCGTCACCGGCACGCCTTGCCCGCCGAGGATGCGTTCGACTTCAAGTCGGCTCTTCAAGTGACGCGACAACGTCTTCGACTCTTTCGGGATGATGCCGCTCAAATAGACGATCTGTTCGATATCGTTCGCGCTCATTGCCCGGGCGAAGTTGTCAGCGATGAGCGCGTCCATGTCTTCGAACGTCGCCTGCGTCAACCCGCCGTCCGGGATCATCGAGTGGACGAGGAACATCGCATAGTCCGCTCCCTCGCACGCCTCGCGCGTCTGTTCATACGAGAACAAGTCGCACGACCGCCATGTGATGTGGTCCTCGTCTTCCTTGTTTTTCGTCGAGCGAGACAAGGCGATAATGTCATATTCTTCTTTTAAATGCTCCATCACGTTCGAGCCGATATAGCCGCTCGCGCCCGCGATGACGATGGTTTTTCGCATAGTGGTCACTCCCCTTCATTTGCACATAGAGGTAATGTACCCGTCTTAGGCTGAGATTAAATCAGTCGCGCGCCCGACAGTATGTACTGGAAAATTTATGTAAACTAGACTCAAATACAGGCAGAGGAGGACTGGCTATGGGCTTTTGGTATTTCTTGATGCTGTTGATCGGTGGATGGCTCGTGATTCGCGGTTTATTTAAAAAGAACACGAACGCGCTCATGCGGTTCGGCACACTCATCATCGGAGGTCTGTTGATCGCGCTCGGCTTGTTCATGTTCCAAGATGGAAGTGCTGCGATTGTTGCGGATCTATTCAACTTGTGGTGAGGATCAAATAAACGTAAACGAGTCGAACCTGTTTAGGAAGGTTCGACTCGTTTTATGTTTTCGGTGCCCAGTTGGCTTCAAACCCATTTTGGACCGCATAGTCATACAGATGAATCAGTTTGGTCTCTTTATACGTGCTCATCTGCTCGGCCACTCGCAACTCCTGATTTCGTTCCACAAGCGCATACAGATAATCAATTTTCGCCATTCGGTTGTTTTTACTCGTGTTGCAACTCGGGCATGCCAAGACAAAGTTCCATAATACATCATTCTGCATGTATGACCACGGGATAAAGTGGTCGACATGAATCTGTCTCAGCGGCTTCATGCAATAAAAACAGACGGGATGACCGTGGCTGAGTAAGATTTGCTTAAACTCATCGAGCGATTTTCGTGCCGAGACGAACTCAATTTTACTCAAAATCTGCTCCATCGCCTCGCGCGTATTGTATTTTTCTAAGAAGACAGCGAGTTGATAGTTCGTGACGTTCATCAATACTCGCTTGTACTTTTCAAAAAAGACGATATAGCTTGGCACGAGTTTGATCCACTCTTCTTTCCGATTAAATGAATAGATGGTCCCATCGAACGCAGTATAGAACGAGCCATACACATACTTCTTATAAAACTGATTCACGTTCCGAGTCAATTGTTGTTGCTGCTCATCCGGCAGGCGGTCAAAGTTCCAAGTGGACGGAATTTCGTGTGTCGCTTGAAACGTGAGCATCGTTTTTTCGACCGAGCTCAATTTCCCAATTTGATTCACTTGTCGCAACCCGTTCGTCACAATCAAATTCCAATACATCTTCGTCACATGCCTCGAAATTTGCTGGAACGTCACCACACCGGAATCGCTTAATTCGGTCGTGCATTCGAGCAACGCCTTCATGAGCATATGCTTGTACGTCGTCGTATGTGTCGCGTTCATGAGAAATTGTTGTGTATAGCGCCATAAGTCGGTTTCTGTTAAATACTCGCTTTTCGCTTCAGCGATTTCTAAATTCCAGCCCATTATGTTCACCACTTTTCAGAACTAACTAATTGTAGATAAACAGATTCAATTCGTTTTAAGGATCGTATTGTAAAATAGATGACAACTTTTCAATCGATAACCATGGTCTCACTCAATGCAACATACGGTGACAGTTCGAACAAACCGTGACAAATAGTTTAGCTGCCACGAAGCTTTCGCGAAGGGTATTTGATGCTTAATTTGACAAAATATCATTTCAAATAGCACTTACCACTCCAGATGACTATAAAATTCAGATGGGAAATGAATTTCTGAAGGATGACACCTATGCTCGATTGCTGCTTCTATAACCAGCCTTTTTTGGCGCTCATAATCTGGGGTTAGCTGACATGTTCGTTTCGCGAAAATATTAAAATTCTTTTTGCGTTTCTCTAAATCCATCTCGTTCCACTTACTGTTTAAGTAATCAATATATTGCGTAAATAAAATACTCTCTACACTATTTTCGGTAATCCATTTTTTAAAGCTTGTGAACTGTCTTGATGTAACCGTTTCTTCCACCAATTTAAAAATTGCAGATTGCAAAATACGCGCCTGTGTAACATGCGGATCCCAAATAGTGGCCTTTGAAGTTTTCTGATAATCTCTAATAAATGTTTCTAATGAAAAGACAACGTAAAGCATTTCTGGCCATAGTGTTTCAAATGCAAGATTCAAATTTTGTTTTGGCCCTACAAGCGATAAAAAGGCTAATTGCTCATCACTAAATCCATGTTCTATATAGGTTGCATTACGGTTCCCCATAAACGTATGTCTAATATCGTAACAAACGCCTAAAATTCGAATTGCCGATTCATTCTCTAATTCATCGCCTACATTTCCAACAATCTTATGTAATGAATCGTATAGAATTCTAAAATCTTCTGGTTCCCCCGAAAGTAAAACACCAGTCATATTAGGTGTGTGTGATGCCTGTAACATCCAATCCCTCCGTTATCTAGGTAAAAAAAGTATTATGAAAAGCTCGATAGAACTAGCTTACCATGCAATGAATTCAAAGAATATTGAAATAATTTATTCAATCAATTAGTTCAAAACCTAAATGGTTATGCATGAATACTCTAAATAAATGAAAAGCTAAACTAAATACTTTTTATCAAGTGTCTATCATTCTAGGTTTAGTTCATTTCGAATCTGATGGGTAAAAAGAGAAACAAGAAGAGGGCCACCCATGCAAAAATACGCACGAATGATCCTCTTCTTTTATTTCAACTTCTTATAGCATAACACTTGAAGTCAGCTAAACTTTCTGATCATTCACCAGACTGTTTCTTGTCGTTTTTCTTCTGTAAATAGGCTTCTCGAATCTGATTAATCTTCTCTTTTTTATTCGGAACAGTTGGTTTTTTACCGTCTTGATACTTTGCAGCAGCTACTTTACTTTTGTTGTCTAATTGATATTTTCCCATTTGATTCACCTGCTTTCATTTCATTGTGATTGACGTGCTCCGTTAAAATCAAAAAACCTTCTAATCTCAATGAAATTAGAAGGTTTTCAGTAAAAATCGTTGATTCCAGTCACTGTAGACTGCTTAAAAAATGGAGACGGCGGGAGTCGAACCCGCGTCCGAAGGCATCGTAACGCATGCTTCTACGTGTGTAGTTTATCTATTGGATCTCAATGTGACACTGCCGATAAACAGGCGTTGTCGCATCCAGTCTGATTCATCTCTTCTTCGCGCCCTCAGACGGCGAGGTTGAAGCGTAGCTTGCTTAGTTTGAGACCCTGATAATCATCCACACAAGCGATGGATGTCAGGATCCGCAGGGCACTTAGGCTGCTGCGAGTTGTGTGTTAGTTTTGCCAGTTATAGGCGTTTGCGTTTTAACGAGGCCGACCCCTCGACACGCCACATACGACCGACCTACCCCCGTCGAATCCATAACGTCCCCGAGGTGGTAATTGGTATTATCACTACTATACCACAATCAGGTCTCGCTGTCAGTATTTTTGCCGGTCCCGGAGTGCCCGGTCGACGTCACGCTTCGCGTCTTTCTTCTTCAAGTCATCGCGCTTGTCATACTTCTTCTTCCCGCGCCCGATGCCGAGGAGACATTTAGCGAAGCCGTTCTTGAGATACACTTTGAGCGGGATGATCGTATACCCGTCCCGGCCTTGTGCGCCGATGAGCTGGTTGATTTGTTTTTTATGCAACAATAGCTTTCGGATACGGAGCGGCTCGTGATTGAACCGGTTCCCTTGCTCGAACGGGCTGATATGACAGTTGTGAAGCGTTGCCTCGCCACCGTCAAAGCGGACATACGCGTCGGCGATGTTGATCTTCGACTGGCGCACCGATTTAATCTCGGTCCCGGTCAACACCATGCCGGCTTCAATCGTATCTTCGATCGCATAATCGAAGGACGCTTTTCGGTTTTGCGCGAGCGCGTTCGAATCTTTCTTCTTGGCCATATTACTCAGTCCTTTATATCAAATTACGGAAGGGGTCTCCCCCTCCCGTCAGCGACGTTTCTTCGCTCCGCGTTTCGCGTCGCCTGTTCGTTTTTGACCGTCTTGTTTCTTCAGATCAAGCGCCGAACGTCCTTGCGACGATTTCGGCTTCTCGCCTGGCTTACTCGGCTTGCTCGCTTGGCCCGGTTTTCCCGGTTGTCCAGGCTTGCCTGGCTTGCCGCGTTTCGGACGTTTGTCGTCACGGCCGCGTCCACCGCGCTTATCGTCTTTCTTCGGACGACCTTCCGTCGCTTTGATCGTCGTCGGTTGACGACGACGCGTCTGTTCCCGTTTCGGCATGCCGACGACCGTGAAGTCGATCGTGCGCTCGTCTAGGTTGACGGCGTCGACTTTGACCCGGACCGAGTCACCGATCCGGAACTGACGTTTCGTCCGCTCACCGAGCAACATGAGCTGTGACTCGTCGAAGTGGTAGTAATCATCCATCGTTTGAAGACGGACGAGCCCTTCGATCGTGTTCGGGAGCTCGATGAACATCCCGAAGTTCGTGATGCCGCTGACGACACCGTCGAACTCTTCACCGAGACGTGACTCCATGTACTCGGCTTTCTTGAGCGCTTGCGTCTCCCGTTCAGCGTCGACCGAGCGACGTTCGCGTCTCGACGTCTGTTCAGCGATCGAGCTGAGACGTTCCTCGTACTTGGCGATCGTCTTGTCCGACAAGTCCTGGTTGAAGGCGTACGTCCGCATGAGACGGTGGACGATCAAGTCAGGGTAACGACGGATCGGCGACGTGAAGTGCGTATAGAAGTCGGTCGCAAGACCGAAGTGACCGAGCGAGACATCGTCATACTTCGCCTGTTGCATCGAGCGCAACATGATCGTGCTGATGACCGGCTCTTCCGGCTGCCCTTCGATCGCTTTCAAAATCTTCTGAAGCGTCTTCGGTTCGACTTTTTGGCCTTTGAAGCGTTCGATATGCACGCCGAAGTTGGCGACGAAGTCGAAGAAGAAATCGAGCTTGTCTGATTTCGGGTTATCGTGCACACGGTAGATGAACGGGACGTCCATCTTGTGGAAGTGTTCGGCGACCGTCTCGTTGGCCGCGAGCATGAACTCCTCGATCAACTTCTCGGCGACCGAGCGTGGGCGCAAGACGATATCGGCTGCTTTCCCTTCCGTATCGACGATGACTTTCGCCTCGGCGAAGTCGAAGTTGATGGCACCGCGCGAGTTACGGCGCGAACGGAGCACTTCGGCGAGTTCGGCCATGAGGTCGAATTCACCGATGTACGGCTCGTAGCGTGCGAGCGTCTCCTCGTCGTCACGTTCGATGATCTCACGGACGCTCGTATACGTCATCCGCTCCGTCGTCTTGATGACACTCGGGAACAGCTCGTGACTGACGACTTTCCCGTTTTGCGGCGAGATCTCCATGACACAGCTGAGCGTCAGACGGTTGACGTGCGGGTTGAGCGAACAGATCCCGTTCGACAAGCGGTGCGGCAACATCGGGATGACGCGGTCGACGAGATATACACTCGTCCCGCGCTCGAACGCCTCGACGTCGAGCGGTGAGCCTTCCTTGACGTAGTGTGACACGTCAGCGATGTGGACACCGAGCTCATAGTTGCCGTTGTTCAGTTTCTTGACGTGGACGGCATCGTCCAAGTCTTTGGCGTCTTCGCCGTCGATCGTGAAGATCGTCTCGTTACGCAGGTCGACACGGCCGATGAAGTCTTTCTCGTCCGCCTCTTCCGGCACGGCGTTCGCCTGATCGATGACGTCTTCCGGGAACTCCGTCGGGATGCCGTGCTTGTAGACGATCGACAAGATGTCGACGCCAGGGTCGTTCTTATGTCCGATGATACGGACGACGTCACACGCTCCGGCGAAACGTCCATCCGGATACTTCGTGATGCGGACGACGACTTTGTGTCCTTCGACGGCACCGAGCGATTTGTCTGTGTTGACGATCGGCCAGAAGTTGATGCGTTTGTCGTCCGGTTCAATGAAGGCGAACTGGTCGAGGCGACCGCTCGGGAGCGTGTACGTCCCGACAAATTCAGATAGGCCGCGCTTCAATACTTTGAGCAACACGCCTTCCGTCTTGCCGCGGTTGTCCTCGCGTTTTTTGACGAGGATCGTATCGCCGTGATAGACGTCTTTCAATTGGTCCGGTGGCAAGAACACGTCTTCTGTCTCGCCTTCGACCGACAAGAAGCCGAAGCCGCGTTGGTGGATCGAGATGATCCCGGCCGCTTGGCCGAGCACGGCGAGCGTGCCGTAACGGTTCGTCCGCGTCCGGCCGATCAAGCCTTCCGCTTCAAGTTCGTTCAAGGTGCGGATGAGCTCTTTAAAGGCATCCGTCGACTCGAGCGCGAGACGCTCGGTCAATTGGTCTACAGTCAGCGCTTTGTCGCTTGCCTGGATGATTTCTAGTAGTTGGTCACGTAAATTCAACGTGACACCTCCTTTTTCACACTGACCAGTCTAACGTTTCGAGAAAATCGAGCACGTCCTGGTGCAGTTTCTCTTTTTCTTTGTCGAGGGTGATCACGTGTCCCGAATGCTCGTACATGAGCAGTTCTTTTTGGAACGCGTTGATCGCCTCGTAGATCTCGTGTGCAGATTGAGGATCGACCATGCGGTCTTTCGCTCCTTGGATGACGAGCGCCGGTACGAAGATATCTTCGAGCCGAGACGTCGTCTCCTCGACGAACGCACGTAAATCGGTGAGTGTCGGCATCGGTTTGAAGTCCGCCATCTCCCGTTCGATTTGTTCGGTCGATTTGTCTTCCCTTGATTTATATTCTCGGGCGTACGCCTGGACTCCTTTATACAATCGGTCCTCGGCATCGATTTCAGTCGGTGCGCACATCGGCACGACACCTTTGACACTCGCTTCTGAAGCGAGACGGAGCGACATGACGCCGCCGAGCGATAGGCCACAGACGACGATTTCGTCGTAGCCTTTGTCTTTCAACGCCTGGTAGGCGTCTTGGACGTCCTGCCACCAGTCGTTCGGTCCAAATTCGAGCAACTCTTCTGGTGGGACGCCATGTCCCCGGTACTGGGGTCCCATGCACGTGTAGCCTTCTTTTTGTAGGAAACGACCGAGCATGCGGACGTCCGCGCTCGATCCTGTAAAGCCATGCAACATTAACACGGCACGTGGTCCGCCTTCGAAGAAGAACGGTTTCGGTGCACTCACTTTCATCGTCCAAGTCAACTCCTCATACCTTCCATTATTCCCAAAAAATAATGCAAAAAAACAAAAGCTGACCGCCTCACGTAAAAACCGAGAACGATCAGCCTTTCATCATAGTGATGCGACTAGTAATCCTAAAATGAAAAACAATGTGCCTAGTACAGCTGCAGTTCGGTTCAAAACAGCGTCAAAGCCGCGTGCTTTCTGGCGGCCGAACAACTGCTCCGCGCCACCTGCAATCGCCCCAAGACCTTGCGACCGACCTGACATGAGCAGTACGACGACAATCAATAAAACAGCCACGACGAGCAGGCTGATTGTAGCGATCGTTTGCATAATAGTCAGTTCCTCCTTCTTTTTACACGCTTCTTATTATATAGAAGTTGTGATAAAAACGCCAGCTTTCAAATTAACGGGATGGGTAGCTGAACCCTTCCCCGATCACTTCTTTCACTTGGTGGATGACGACGAAGGCACGAGGGTCGGTCACTTCGACGATTTTCTTGAGCGGACCGACTTGGCGCTTGTCGACGATCATGTACAACATGTTCTTATCTTGCTTCGAATAATGGCCGTGACCGTGGATGATCGTCGCCGAGCGGCCGAGCGTCTCCGTCAAGACGGCGGCGAGCTCTTCGTGCTTGTCGCTGATGATCGTGACGGCTTTCCGGATGTTCAACCCTTCGGCGACGAGGTCGATGACCCACGAGCCGATGATGATGGCGATGAGCGTATAGAGCACGACTTGTTCCCCGAGGAAAAAGCCCGACGCCCCGACGACGATGACGTCGATGATGAACATCGAGACGGCGACGCTCATGTGGAGATAGCGCTCCATGAGCCGGGCGATGATGACCCCGCCCCCGGTCGTCCCGCCGACGCGGAGCACCATGCCGATGCCGACACCGATCAAGATCCCGGCATAAATCGCCGCGAGCAGTTTATCCTCGGCCGGGCTGCCCCAGTTATGGGTCAAGCTGAGGAAGAACGACGTCGCGACGACGGCGACGACCGAATAGACCATCGTCCGGCGGTCGAGCAACTTATAGCCGACGATGAACAACAGGCCGTTCCCGACGATCGACGTGAAGCCGAGGTCCCAACCGAACAAGTAGTACAAGATGATCGTGACCCCGAGCAGGCCGCCTTCCGAGAAGGCGTTCGGGACGGTGAAGTAGTTGACCCCGAAGGCGAGGATGAACGACCCGGCGATGATCCAGGCGATGTCCTTCAATGAGATCGATTGGAGTTTTTGCCAAACTTGTTGACGCAAAAGATGTTGTTGCTGACGTTTCATAAAAAATCCCCTTTCCATTTTGCATATAAAAAAGACCGCGGCAAAAGCCGCAGTCTTAACGTTGTACTGGCTTTGGCGCACCGTCTTTCATAATCGGCAACTTGCGGTCTGCGACGTTTTCGTAGACGTTCAAGAGTGCCTCTTTTTCCAAATCCCAGTTATATTTCTCACGCGCCGTCTTCGTGTTCTCTTTGACACGGGCGTAAAGTTCTTGATCTTCGAGCAGGCGATTGACGCCTGCCGCAATCGATTGTGGATCGTGTGAGTCGACGACGACACCGACGTCGTTGCCGGCGACGACACGTTCGATCTCAGGGAAGTCACACGACACGACCGGCACTTCGGCCATCAAGTATTCGAACAGCTTGTTCGATGACGCCGAGTAGTGGTTGAAGCAGACGTTGTTCAAGACCTGGAAACCGAGATATGCGTTCATCGTATAGTACGGTAACGCCTCGACCGGCACTTTATCAATCATCTTGACGCGGTCACTGACGCCTTCGTCCTCGATCATCTGTTTGATGACCGGCTTCAATTTCCCGTCGCCGATCATGACGAGCGTGCCTTCTTTAAAGTCTTTCGCCGCCAAGACGAGTTGTTCGAGACCGCGTCCCGCTTGGACGCCGCCTTGATAGAGCAAGATCTTCTCGTCTTTTGGCAAATCGAGCAAGGCGTGCAAGTCTTTCCGGAGCGAGAAGTCGAGCGGACGGTAGAACGGATAGTTATGGAGCACGTACGGATAGAAACCGTACAACTCTTCGTTGTGCGCCGCACGCGTATGGTTCTCGACCATCATCGAATCGACGTATGGCAACAACCAGCCTTCGAGGTTACTTTGGATGTAGCCGTAACCGGTCCGGTCGGTCTGGACCTCATGCGAGTCGTAGACGATCTTGCCTTTATTGACGAGTTTGCCGGCGATCAACGCCTGCGGCAATGTGTTCAAGTCGTTCGCGTGATAGAAGTCGTACGACTTCTTCGTCGAGGCGAACACCATCTCGAGCATCGCGCTCGCGTTGACGATGTTTTTACGGACCGGCGGGAGCAAAATCGCACCCGCTGCCGCGCCGAGACCGAGCATCGTCAGTGGCGCGAGGATGACTAATCCCGCCCCGACGAGACCGGCCCCGAGTTGGCGCGTCTTCTTCTCCGACACCCACGTCCGGACTGATTTCAACGCCTTCATCCCGTTGACGAGAATCGACGGTTGACGTTTCACACGGATGACGCGGAAACCTTCTGGGCGCATCTCTTCGGCCGGGAGTGCTTTATTTTTAGGGTCTTGCAACGCGATCAAGTCGACCTCGTACCCCGCCTCGGCGAGCGCCGAGCATTCGCGAAGGACACGGGCGTCATTCGTAAAGTGGTTCCAAACAAACATACATACCTTCATCGTTGTTCCTCCATCAATAACTTTTCGATCACGTCGTCGAGGACGTGTATATTGTTTTCCCAGCACAGGTTGTCTTTCACGTAACGGATGCCGTTCGCCCCGAACTTGTCGCGCAGGTCCGCACGATCGAGCAATGTCCGGAGTGACTGTTCAATCTCGTCGATATCACGCTTCCGTGACACGTAGCCGACTTCCGCCGCTTCGATGACATTCGCCGCATGGCCTGACACCGCCGCGACGATCGGTTTGCCGACCGCCATATAATCGATTAATTTACCCGGGATGACCGTATCGAACACGTCTTGGTCGATCAGGCTGACGAACGCGACGTCGGCGTTTTTGATCGCTTGGAACGCCTCCGTCCGTGGCATCGCCTCGAGGAAGAGGAAGTTCTTGAACCCGCGGGCTTTAATCGTTTCTTTCAGTTCGTTCTTCCGGTAACCGTAGCCGATCAGCTTGAAGTGGACACGCGGCTCGTCGCGGAACCGCTCCGCGAGTTCAAGCAACAGCGACACGTCCTGGGCGAGCCCCATGTTGCCGGCGTATAAAATCTCCATCCGGTCGTCTTCGGGAACGGTCCGCTCCAAGTTGCGCTCGCTCACACGGATCGAGTTCGGCATATAGTGGATCATGCCGTTATCGACACCGCGTTGGCGCAAATAGCTGCGGAAGCCTTCCGAGTTGATGATGATCGCATCGGCCGACTTGTAGAGCCGCTTCTCGAACCAAAACGCGGGCGTGAGCATCCAGTCGTACTTGAACACACCGACACCTTTGACCGACTCCGGCCACAGGTCACGGACGTCAAGTACGAACGGGACGCCATGTTTTCGCTTCGCATACACCCCGACGAACGCCATAAAAAAAGACGGGGTCGTCGCGAAGACGACATCCGGTTTCGTATCGAGTGCTCTGACGGCGGCGACACCTTTGATCATCTGTTCGAGGAACAAGGCGAGCCGGCTCAACATGTTCGACGTATGCTTGCGCTGTTTCGTGATCAACCGCTTGATGAACGGTTGGTTGTTCAGCTCCACGTCGTTCCAGAACCGGTCGTCTTTATACAAGTTGAAGTTCGGATACGACGGCGCGGCCGTGATGACCTCGACTTCGTAGCCGCGTTCTTTCATGAGATGCGTAATATTTTGCATCCGGTTGCCGGCGCTGCCGATCTCCGGATAATAGTTTTGACACACCATTAACATTGTTTTCAAAAATAACACACCTTACTGTTGTTCGAGTTCGTCCACGAACCGTTTTAACAGCTCATGGACGTTGGCTTTTAAATCTGGGTCGCGAAGCGCGTAGGCAATCGTCGCTTCGATGAAGCCGATCGGTTCCCCGACGTCATAGCGACGGCCGTCAAATTCGTAGGCGAACACCGTCTGCGCCTCGTTCAAGCGCGCGATGGCGTCCGTCAATTGAATCTCGCCCCCGGTACCGATCTCTTGGGCCGATAACGCCTCAAAGACGTCAGGCGTCAAAATGTAGCGGCCGAGGATGGCGAGGTTCGAGGGTGCTTCCCCGGCGGGCGGTTTCTCAACGAACGTCCGCACCGGGATGAGCTTCCCTTCGACGGCAAGCGGGTCAATTATACCATATCGATTCGTCATTTCATACGGGACACGTTGGACCCCGATGATCGAGCGTTCATATATCTCGTACTGCTCGATGAGCTGGCGTGTCGCCGGCACTTCCGCCTCGATGATATCATCGCCCAAAAGGACGGCGAACGGTTCGTCGCCGATGAACTTGCGGGCACACCAAATCGCGTGGCCGAGTCCTTTCGGCTCCTGTTGGCGTATGTAGTGGATGTTGGCGAGGTTTGACGAGTGGCGGACCGACTCGAGCAGCTCGGTCTTCCCTTTCGACTCGAGGTTTTGTTCGAGCTCGATGGCCCGGTCAAAATGGTCCTCGATGGCACGTTTGTTCTTCCCGGTCACGATGATGATGTCCTCGATCCCTGAGGCGACCGCCTCCTCGACGATGAACTGGATCGTCGGCTTGTTGACGATCGGGAGCATCTCTTTTGGCATCGCCTTCGTCGCCGGCAAGAAGCGCGTGCCAAGACCAGCGGCTGGGATGATGGCTTTGCGTACACGTTTCATGGACCTATCCCCTTTTATCATTATGTAGATGATTATACCCAAAAATCCGACTTTCACGCACGCTCAAAACGGCCGTGACACATGTCACGACCATTTTCAATCGTCCATACGTGTGTAAAGCCGCCACCGCTGTTGTCTGCAGGCAATCTAGCAGTGCCGCTCGGACGGTGTCACTTGGAACATAAATTCGTCTCGTTGTTACTCGCATCCAACGCTTAAATAACCGGTCCGAGTTGACGTCAACGGAATCAGACGGTGGGCGACTCCTTGGGGAGAGTGATGCAAGGATGACCCCGTAAAGCGCGAAGGCGCTGCGGAGGCATCCGCATCACCCCAGGAAAGCGTCCCACCGTCGGATGAAGTGTCGACAACAAAAAACAGGCCCGCCATAAGGCGGACCTGAAACAATCAATCAATTATTTTTTGAGGTTGTAGAACGACTTGATGCCGTCGTATTTCGCTACATCGCCGAGCATGTCTTCGATGCGGAGAAGTTGGTTGTACTTCGCGATACGGTCTGTACGTGAAAGTGAACCAGTTTTGATTTGACCAGCGTTTGTCGCAACTGCGATATCAGCGATTGTCGCATCTTCTGTTTCACCAGAACGGTGCGAGATAACTGCTGTGTAGCCAGCTTTTTTAGCCATTTCGATCGCGTCGAATGTTTCTGTGAGCGTACCGATTTGGTTAACTTTGATGAGGATCGAGTTCGAGATGCCTTTTTCGATACCTTCAGCAAGTTTCTCAGTGTTCGTTACGAAGAGGTCATCCCCAACGAGCTGAACTTTGTGACCGATTTTGTCAGTGAGCAATTTGAAGCCGTCCCAGTCGTTTTCGTCGCAACCGTCTTCGATTGAGATGATTGGGTACTTGTCAACGAGCTCAGCGTAGAAGTCTACGAGCTCAGCAGTTGTCATTGACTTGCCTTCGCCAGCGAGTTCGTACTTGCCAGTCGACTTGTCGTAGAACTCAGACGATGCAACGTCCATTGCGAGGTAGATGTCTTCGCCAGCTTTGTAACCAGCTTTTTCGATCGCTTCAAGGATAACTGTGATCGCTTCTTCGTTCGACTTAAGGTTTGGTGCGAAACCACCTTCGTCACCGACAGCTGTGTTAAGACCCATACCAGAAAGAACTGATTTGAGGGCGTGGAATACTTCTGCACCCATGCGGAGCGCTTCGCGGAACGTTGGCGCGCCTACAGGCATGATCATGAACTCTTGGAAGTCAACGTTGTTGTCAGCGTGCGAACCACCGTTGATGATGTTCATCATTGGAGTTGGAAGCGTCTTCGCGTTGAATCCACCGAGGTACGTGTAAAGTGGAAGGCCGAGCTCGTCTGCTGCTGCGTGTGCTGCTGCCATTGAGACACCGAGGATCGCGTTTGCGCCGAGTTTACCTTTGTTTTTCGTACCGTCGAGCTCGATCATTTTCGCATCGAGTGCGTTTTGGTCGAAGACATCGTAGCCGATGAGTTCAGGTGCGATTGTGTCGTTTACGTTAGCAACGGCTTTGAGTACGCCTTTACCAAGGTAACGTGACTTGTCGCCATCGCGAAGCTCTACTGCTTCGTGCTCACCAGTTGATGCGCCTGATGGGACGAGGGCACGACCGAAGCCGCCGTCTTCTGTGAATACTTCTACTTCGATTGTTGGGTTACCGCGTGAATCCAAAATTTCGCGTGCGTAAATTTCTGTGATCATTGACATAAAAATCGCTCCTTTTTGTTTGGAAAATGTAGTTTACTTCTTAACGATTGACGTACCGGTCATTTCAGCCGGTTGCTCTCCTCCGAGGAGGTGTAAGAGCGTCGGCGCGAGGTCGCAAAGCGAACCTTTCATAACTGGTTTCAGTTCAACGCCTGGCTTCGTGACGATACACGGTACAGGTTCTGTCGTATGGGCCGTCATCGGTGAGCCGTCCGGGTTCGTGACGAGGTCAGCGTTCCCGTGGTCCGCCGTGATGATCGCCGCGCCGCCTTTGGCGAGTAGTGCGTCCACTACTTTACCGAGGCATTCGTCGACGACTTCGACCGCTTTTTTCGTCGGTTCGAGCATGCCGGAATGGCCGACCATGTCCGGGTTCGCGTAGTTGATGATATACGCGTCGTACGTGTCTGATTCGATGCGCTCGAGAAGACCTTCTGTGAGCTCGTATGCGCTCATTTCCGGTTTCAAGTCGTACGTCGCTACTTTCGGCGACGGGACGAGGAAGCGATCTTCACCTTCGAACGGTGTTTCTTGTTGTCCGTTCAAGAAGAACGTGACGTGCGGGTATTTCTCAGTTTCCGCGGCGCGGAGCTGTTTGTACCCTTGCGCGGCGAGCGTTTCGCCGAGCGTGTTTTTCAAATCTTCCGGCGGGAAGACGATATCCGTATCGATCTCATCCGAGAATTTCGTCATCGAGACGAGCAAGACGTTCTCCGGATGCGCGCTCGAGAGCTCGAACCCTTTGAAGCCTGTCTTCTCTTTGAACACTTTCGCGAGTTCGATCGCCCGGTCCGGACGGAAGTTGAAGAACATGATCGCGTCGTTGTCTTTGATCGTCGCGACCGGTTGACCGTCTTTCTCGATGACCGTCGGCAAGACGAACTCATCTGTCAAACCGTCTGCGTACGACTTGTTGAGCACGTCGACCGCATTCGTTCCGACTTCGCCTTTCGCGTTGACGAGGACGTCGTAAACTTTTACGACGCGTTCCCAACGGTTGTCGCGGTCCATCGCATAGTAACGTCCAGACACGCTAGCGACTTGACCGACACCGAGTTCAGCGAGCTTCGCTTCCGTCTGTTCGAGGAAGCTTGCACCTGATTTCGGATCACAGTCACGGCCGTCCGTGAAAGCGTGAATGAATACTTTTTCAATGCCGTGGAGTTTCGCGAACTCGACGATGGCGAACATGTGCTGGATGTGGGAATGGATCCCACCGTCTGAGACGAGCCCCATGATGTGGAGGCTTGAATCATACTTCTTCACATGTCCCGCCAAATGGTTCATCGCTTGACGGTCGAAGAGCGACCGGTCTTTGATGGCGTTGTTGACGCGTGAAAGTGACTGATAGACGACCCGGCCGGCACCGATGTTCAAGTGACCGACTTCCGAGTTGCCCATCTGACCTTCCGGGAGACCGACGTACTCACCTTGCGCATTTAACAGCGTGTGTGGATACGTCTCCCAGTAACGGTCGAAGTTCGGTTTGTTCGCCGCAGCGACCGCGTTACCGAACGTTTCGTTCCGCATACCGAAACCATCTAAGATGATAAGGGCGACAGGTCTTGCCATTTAAATCGCCTCCAACAACTTGAGGAACGAAGCAGCTTCGAGTGAGGCACCGCCGACGAGTGCGCCGTCGATGTCTTCTTGAGCCATATACTCCTTGATGTTCTCAGGTTTGACTGAACCGCCGTATTGGATGCGAACCGCAGCCGCCACGTCTTCACCGTAAAGGCCTTTTACAACGTCGCGAACGTATTTGCATGAGCTTTGCGCGTCTGCTTCGTCCGCTGATTTGCCAGTACCGATTGCCCAAACTGGCTCGTACGCGATGACGAGTTGTTTGACTTGGTCAGCTGAAAGATCGGCGAGGCCACCTTCGACTTGCGTCTTGATGACTTCTTCGAACTTGCCGCCTTCGCGCTCGTCAAGTGTTTCACCGACACAAACGATTGGCGTAAGACCGTGTTCGAACGCTTTTTTCGTTTTGCTGTTGATGAACGCATCTGACTCGCCGAAGTATTCACGGCGCTCCGAGTGTCCAAGGATGACGTAAGTGACGCCGAGGTTGGCGATCATCGCCGGGCTCGTTTCACCTGTGTATGCCCCGCTGTCTTTGTCGTACATGTTTTGCGCACTAAGCTTTAAGTTCGATCCTTTAGCCGCTTCTACCATTGGGGCTAAGAATACTGCTGGTGCACCAATCGCCGCGTCAACTTTGTCCGTTGACGGGATATTGTTTTTAACTTCCTCTACGAAAGCGACCGCTTCCGAGAGAGTTTTATTCATTTTCCAGTTACCTGCAATAATCGGTTTACGCATCGATAATCCTCCTCAGTTTTACTTGTCGTTCAACGCTTCGACGCCTGGAAGTTTCTTGCCTTCCATGAATTCGAGTGAAGCGCCGCCACCAGTTGAGATGTGACTCATCTTGTCAGCAAGGCCGAACTTGGCTGCTGCCGCGGCTGAGTCGCCACCACCGATGATTGAATACGCGTCGCTGTCTGCGAGTGCTTGAGCGACACCTTTCGTTCCGTTAGCGTATTTATCGAGTTCGAATACGCCCATCGGTCCGTTCCAAACGACAAGTTTCGATTCGCGAATCGCTTCCGCGTAAATTTCGACCGTCTTCGGTCCGATGTCGAGACCCATGTGATCCGCAGGGATCGAGTCGATATCGACTGGTCCGACGTATGTTTCTTCGCCGAATTCTTTCGCAATCACAGCGTCGACCGGCAACAAGAACTTCACGCCTTTATCTTCTGCTTTTTTCATGAACTCACGAGCGAGGTCGAGCTTGTCTTCTTCAAGGAGTGACGTTCCGACTTCGTTCCCGAGTGCTTTCGAGAACGTGTACGAGAGTCCGCCACCGATAATGAGCGTGTCAACGATGTCGAGAAGGTGGTCGATGACCCCGATCTTGTCAGCAACTTTCGAACCGCCGATGATAGCCGTGAACGGGCGATCCGGGTTCGAGAGCGCTTTGCCGAGCACTTCAAGTTCTTTCTCCATCAATAAACCAGCAACCGCCGTGTCGACGTTTTGCGCGATCCCTTCCGTCGAGGCATGGGCACGGTGAGCCGCACCGAACGCGTCGTTGACGAAGACGTCAGCGAGCGCCGCAAAGCCTTTAGCGAGTTCTGGATCATTTTTCGTTTCACCAGGGTAGAAACGGACGTTTTCGAGAACGACGACGTCACCTTCACCAAGTTTTGAAACGGCTTCTTCTGCAACTGGACCGTACGCTTCTTCAGCGAGCGGGACGTCTTTGCCGAGTAGTTCACCTAGACGTTTTGCAACCGGTGCGAGCGAGTATTTTTCGTTCTTCTCGCCACCTGGACGGCCGAGGTGGCTCGCCAAAATGACTTTCGCGCCGCCGTCGATCAAATGCTTGATCGTCGGAATAGCTGCTTGGATCCGCGTCTCGTCTTGAATGACGCCATCTTTAGTTGGAACGTTGAAGTCAACGCGGCAAAAGACGCGCTTCCCTTTTACATCGATGTCACGAATAGACTTTTTGTTCATAAACTTCGCCTCCATATGTCGTGCGTTTAAATTTCATAAATAGAGCGGAGAACAATCTCTTGTTTCCGCTCCTATTTGGTTCTATTTAGTTCACGAACTTACTTCGCGATTTCAGCAAAGTGCTTGAGTGTGCGAACCAATTGTGCAGTGTATGACATTTCGTTGTCGTACCAAGAAACTGTTTTAACGAGTTGCTTGTCGCCGACTGTCATGACTTTCGTTTGTGTCGCATCGAAGAGTGAACCGTAAGTGATTCCGACGATGTCAGAAGATACGATTTCGTCTTCAGTGTAACCGAATGACTCGTTCGAAGCTTGTTTCATTGCTGCGTTGATTTCGTCAACAGAAACTTTTTTCTCGAGAACTGTTACGAGCTCAGTCAATGAACCAGTTGCGACTGGTACACGTTGTGCTGAACCGTCAAGTTTACCTTTGAGTGCTGGAAGAACAAGACCGATCGCTTTAGCCGCACCAGTTGTGTTCGGTACGATGTTCACTGCTGCCGCACGTGCACGACGGAAGTCGCCTTTAGGGTGTGGAGCGTCGAGCGTGTTTTGGTCGCCAGTGTAAGCGTGGATCGTCGTCATGAGGCCTTCAACGATACCGTATTTGTCGTTAAGAACTTGTGCCATTGGCGCCAAGCAGTTCGTTGTACATGAAGCACACGATACGACTGTTTCTGAACCGTCAAGAATGTCGTGGTTAACGTTGTAAACGACTGTCTTCATGTCGCCTGTACCTGGTGCCGAGATGACAACTTTTTTCGCGCCAGCTTTTAAGTGAAGCTCCGCTTTTTCTTTGTCTGTGAAGAATCCAGTACATTCGAGAACGATGTCAACACCGAGCTCGCCCCATGGAAGTTCTTCTGGGTTGCGGTTAGCAAGTGTAACGACTTTCTCGCCGTTTACGAGGAAGTGACCGTCGTGTACTTCAACTTCTCCGTCGAAACGACCTTGTGTCGTGTCATATTTGAGAAGGTGAGCAAGCATCTTCGTGTCAGTCAAGTCGTTGATTGCAACAACCTCGACGCCTTCACTCTTCAAGATCTCGCGGAATGCCAAGCGACCAATACGTCCAAAACCGTTAATACCAACTTTTACTGTCATAGTTAATTTCCTCCTTAGGGTAGAAGCTATTTATTAGAAGAGCCAACGGGGGTCAACTCTTTAATAACGAGTTAATAATTCTGTGGCCGCACCTTCGTCTGTGACGAGGATGATGTTCGGCCTATGTTTCGCATATGCGGCAATCGCTTGTGCCTTTGACTTTCCTCCGGCGACGGCGATGACGGTGTCCATGTCGTCGAGCTCCTCTAATTGGATGCCGACCGTCTTGACCCGATGAACGATTTCGCCTTCTGCGTTGAAATAATATCCGAACGCTTCGGCGACGGCTTCGTGCCGTTCGATCATCCGCAAATGCTCCGGTGTGGCGTGACGACGTTTTGCCATCGTTTCGGCCTCACCAATTCCATGTACCACTATTCGAGCCGCTCTAATCATTTCCAGCACATTTTTTATGCTTGGTTCCTCCACCATCCGTTCAAACGTCTTTTGTGAAACCTCATCCGGAATGTGGAGTAAATGATAGTCGGCATGGGCCCGGTCCGCCATTCGAGAACAGACGGTGTTCGCCTGTAACTCGAGCGTTTCGCCGAGTCCGCCGCGTGCCGGCACGAAATGCATCGGTCGTTCTTTTTTATCGGGCGACATCATTGCCGCAACCGATGCCATCGTCGTCCCGCCTGTGACCGCGATGATATTGTCGTCAGGTGCCAGTCGCGCTTTTAGTTGCGTGACGGCGGCCCGACCGATATCTCGCTGGACCCAGAACGTCTCGTCCGAATCTCCCGGTACGATGACGACTTGGCGAACGCCTAGTTTTTGCTCGAGAACTCGTGCGATTTGTGAAATCCCTAGGATTTCTCCCATGACCTCGTGCAAGTCTCTGAGAACGTTTCGGCCCGATTCTGTAAGTGAGATCCCTTGGGTCGCGACTGTGAGAAGACCTTGGTCTTTCAAAAAGTCGACTTCTCGTCTTAAGATTCGTTCCGTCAGCCCGAGGCTAGTGGCCAACGTCCGGCGGCCGATTGGCTGCATGAGCCGGACATAATGTAAGATGTCATAACGATGTCGGAGCGTGTCGAGCAGGTCAGGGACGATTTGCTTCTGAACTTGAATCAGTTGCTGGATCATGCTCATTCCCCCTCGACTTAAAGTGTGGACAAAAATTGTCCCACTTTTATTTTTACGTCCCACCGCTACGAGTTCATCTTACCAATCACCTTACCGTCTGGCAACCCCTTCAAACGTTTTTTTTCGATGTAAGCGTATACTTAACAAATTCTTCAACTTTCTCGTCATCGTATCGCCCTTGACTAATAAGGGTTCCTTCATGTAGAACGACGGGAATCTCAAATAAATATTTTTCTTCAAGCAACGCGTCGCCCGTGATGTCGATTTGCTCGAGCTCGAACGGATAATCTTCCTGTAGCCATTCGAGCATGACGAGCGCCTCCTCACAAAGCGAGCAGTTCTCCCGGCGATATAACGTCAGTACCATGTCACGTCTCCCCTTTCCATAACTGTCGTTCCCGCTCCCGCGAGTTGCCAAAACCTAGCGCCTCACGATAATTCGCGACCGTCCGCCGCGTCACGGTGTAGCCGATCCGGGCCAGCTCATCGGTGAGCGCCTGGTCGCTCAAAGGCGCCGTCTCTTGTTGGATCAGCTCGGCGAGCGCCCGTTTAATCATGAACGGGGCTTGGCCGTGGTACGTGGCGCGGACGAAGAAGTGACGCCACTCCATCACGCCGCAAGCGGTCTTGGCGTACTTGCCTTGAATCGCGCGGCCGACCGTCGACTCATGCTTGCCGATCTCGATGGCGACTTCTTTTCGTGTGAGCGGATGCAGGACGAGCTGGCCGCGGAGCCAGTCCGCCTGGCGTCGCTCGATGACGGCCCACACAGAGCGGAGCGTCTCTGCGCGCATCGCGAGCGTCTCTTGCCACCACTTCGCCTCCCGGTCCGAACCGACGTCCAAGTCAATCATCGGACTGAACCACGTCGTGATGAGTTCCCCGTCTTGAACGACGACCTCGAGTTCGGGCAGAATATGCTCGGTTTCTTCATATAATATCGGTGTCCTCGGGAGCGTGGCGACGATTCGGCTGATTCGCTCGTATTCGTCGGTCGTCATCCCGAGCCTGTCCGCCACATGCTCGACCTTTGCGTCAAGCGCCTCGAACACGTCGAGCACGTGTGGATCGTCATGCTCGATCGCGTGACGGTATTGGCAGTCATGTTCTGAAGCCGCACCGATCCCGGTCGGCTCTAAAAATAACAGTGCGCGCCGGGCCAAATCGACGTCCGCCATCTCAACACCGAATCGCTTCGCGAGGACGGCATCGGTCTCCGGAAGTAGACCGCGATGGTCGAGCGCCATGACGAGTTGTTTTTGAAGCTGCTTTTGGGCCTCGGTCCCGCTTACTTCGTCAATCTGTTCAAATAGCCGTGCTTCAAAACCGCCCGCCGCCTCCGCAATCCATTCGACCGTACCGCCCGTTGTGACGTGCGTGTTTCGTTTAGCCAACCGGACGAGCTGCCACTCGAGCGCGACCCGGTCCGCCTCAAGAACCGGCAGACGCCGGACCATGTCTTGTGTCAGCTGAAGCTTCTGCAGTTGACGCTGTTCTTGCCGTTGCATCGGTCACACCCCTCTCACTTCTAATTGTAACGAATGGTCGCCGAACGCGCTTGCAAAAAAAGACATAACAACAGGATTGCTTTTTCAAAAAAACAATTGTATAATAAATCGTGTCAGAGAACATGCACCCGTAGCTCAGGGGATAGAGCACTGGTTTCCGGTGCCAGGTGTCGGGAGTTCAAATCTCTCCGGGTGTATCTACTTATTAAGACGAAGGCAAATTGCCTTCGTCTTTTTTTGTTTTATTACCAATAAAAATCCATCGTATATCATTAATTACTATATGTAGTATATTTAAAGAAATAAATGTGATTGAGGTGTACATGATGGCTTTATCTGTTCCTGAAACAATTCGTACTTCTGCAACGTCAGGAGAGCGCTTAGTGTTTCGTACGTTAAAGCACTATCTTCCTGATGACTATATTGTCTATTTCGAGCCTAGCATTCTTGGCCGACGACCTGACTTCGTAATCATTGGACCGGACTTAGGGCTATTAGTGCTAGAAGTGAAAGACTACACTCGTAATACATTATTTCAATTAACAAACGATGAATGGATCATCACACCTACAGACGGCAAACAGCAAAAAATAAAAAGTCCTTTCGTTCAAGCACGAGAAAATATGTTTCATATCGTTGATGTTCTTAAACGTGATCAAAATTTGATACAAGCAGAAGGGAAATACACATCATCTTTAAAATTCCCTTACGGTTCTGGGGTAGTGTTCACCAGGCTAAATCAAGATGAATGTATACGTCATGGACTTTATAATGTCATTGACCCTTCATTCTCTTTTACACGTGACGAAATAAATCCTGATGACGATGATTTTTCAGAGACTGTGCTGATCGAAAAAATATTAAATATGTTTACCGTCCCCTATCGACTGCGGACCCCTCTCACCCATGATGATATTGACGCTATTCGATATCACTTGTTCCCCGAAGTAAGAATTAGTGCCGAGTTCAAAAAAACCGCACAATATCAAGACCAGTTGCTACTTTCCCTTCACAATATTCGTGCCATGGATTTACATCAAGAAAACTTGGCGAAACAGTTGGGGGATCAAAATAGGCTAATTCGTGGTGTTGCCGGAAGTGGGAAGACGTTGATTCTGGCGAGTCGTGCTAAGTTACTATCGAGACAACATCCCGACTGGAACATCTTAATCCTTTGTTACAATATTTCACTTGCACGTTTCATTGAACAGATGGTCAATCAAATGATGCTCGAACCGGACGATCTATTCGACTTCGATCCTGAAAAAAGAAGAGATCACCATGTTCAAATACGTAACTTCCACGCATGGCTCAAACATGATTTAAAGTTTTCAGAGCAGTCGTTACCACACGTGATTGAAAAACTTCGAAAAAATGAAACGATTTTGCCAATGTACGACGCAATTTTGATTGATGAAGGTCAGGATTTCGAACCCGAATGGCTAGAGCTCGCGAGTGAGCTTCTTAATCCAGAAACAAAATCACTCCTCCTTGTCGAAGATCGCGCGCAATCCATTTACAAACGTAAACGAAGCTATGCACAAGACACAGGTCTGGATTTCCGAGGACGATCTAAAATATTAAGTATCAATTACCGCAATACGGCCCAAATCGTAAAGTTCGCTTGGGATTTTTACCAATCGCAATCAAAATTAAAAAATAAAGTAGTTTCTAAAGAATTAGACGGTGAAATAATCGCACCTCAGAGCACAAGACGACGTGGAGTAGAGCCTGCCATCGTTAAATGCGATAATTTTTTCATAGAAGCAGATATTGTTGCCCGTCAAATTAAAAAGTTACACGTTGAAAAACAAATCCCTTACTCGGAAATGATAATCTTATATCGAGTTCAGAAACTATCGACCATGTATTATGTGGATGTGCTGAGCAGGGCTTTAAATAAACAACAAATCGGGTATTACTGGATAACTGAAAACAGTGAATCTAAACGAAACTTCTCAAAAGATGATCAACTAGTAAAAATTAGCACGATCGATAGTAGTAAAGGGTTAGATTTTCAAGCCGTGTTCATTGTAAATGTTGACAATATGCCTTTCAAATATGAAAGTGATGTCGAACGAGAAGTGGCATTGCTTTACATCGGAATGACTCGCGCCAAAGAATTTTTATTTTTGTCTTACTCTGGGCAATCCGCTTTTACGCAATACCTCGAGTCTCTCAAAACTGAAGTGAAGTCTAGGTTACTGAGGAAAGATAGCTAAGTCATACTTAAAAGTTTTATTGCTGTTTAATCGTGGAATATAGGCTAGAAAGCTTAACCGTTTGACCAACATTGACTATAGCGGTTATGATAGGTTTACACGATACATACAAGGAGGCAAATTCAATGTTAATTCCAACAGTTATCGAACAAACAGGTCGCGGGGAACGCGCGTACGACATTTACTCACGCTTGCTTAAAGACCGGATCATCCTTCTCGGAAGCGCGATCGACGACAACGTCGCCAACTCGATCGTCGCCCAGCTTCTTTTCCTTGCAGCTGAGGACCCAGATAAGGACATCTCACTCTACATCAACAGCCCGGGTGGCTCGATCACTTCCGGAATGGCGATCTACGACACGATGAACTTCATCAAGCCGAACGTATCGACAATCTGTATCGGAATGGCCGCATCGATGGGTGCCTTCTTGCTCCAAGCCGGTGAAAAAGGTAAACGCTTCGCGCTTCCAAACGCGGAGATCATGATTCACCAACCGCTCGGCGGAACACAAGGTCAAGCGTCGGACATTAAAATCCACGCTGAACGGATCATCAAGATGCGTGAGAAGTTGAACCAAATCATGTCCGACAACACAGGACAGCCGCTTGAAGTCATCGAGCGCGACACAGAGCGCGACTACTTCATGTCAGCTGATGAGGCGAGCAACTACGGTCTCATCGATAAAGTCATGACACGTTAACACGTAAACCCATTCTCAGCGGAGAATGGGTTTTTTATTTACTCTTCGACCTTGACGCCGAACACGTAACGGCTGTCGCCTTGTGCCCAGTCCCCGCCCGTCTCAAACAAATAGACGCCCGGTTCATCGGGAACGACTTGCTCGGACGGGACGAGTTCCCCGTCGACAATCTGATTGAATGAAAAGTTCGACGGCTCGGCGTGGAACGTCACGTCGATCTCAGCACCCGGTTTGACCGGGACGAGCTGCAGGTCGTCCGCTCCCGGTAACCCATGGTCTTCACATACCCCTTGTCCCTGATCGGACCAACAGAACGTCGACTGTCTCACTTCGGCGGTCACTGAACCGACCCGGACCGTCGGCAGTGGCGGGCGCAGCGACGATTCTGCTTTCCAAAGGGATATCGCGAGCAATCCTCCCCCGACTACCAGTAACCCGATCACCCACACCCATCGCCCTTTTCGCTTCAACACGCTCATCTCCTTTCCCTGTCTATTCCCCACTCCACAAAAAAAAGACCCACTTTCGTGAGTCTTCCGTTCATTTCGGGCGTCGGAGCCCTTTCAACATATATCCACCTTTAAAATCGACCGGGTCGAACGCGACGAGAAACGCCTTCGGTTCATACTCCTCGACCATTTGGCGCAATTCTTTCATCCGCGTCCGAGCCGCCAAGACATCAAGACGATAACGCGTTCCATCACGGCCTTGACCTTGATAGTGCGTCACACCGTAACCGCTGTCGCGCATCTTTTGAATGAGCTCAGCCGGAAACTCTTGCGTGTGGACTTGGATCATGTTGTAGCCGATCGCAAGTTTCCGCTCGACGAAACCGCCGAGAAGAATACCGAGCCCGAACCCGACCGCATACACGATCATCCCGAGCGTCGTCAAATCTTGAAAGACGATACCGAGCGCGAAGATGTAGATGAGCGTCTCGAGCGTCCCGAACATGGCCGCAATCACCGTTTTCCCTTTGACGAGCATGATCGTCCGAAGCGTGAGCACCGGTACAAATAGTAATTGTAATAATAAAATGAGCAAGAGTTGGCTCGCTTGTCCCATAGGATCGACCTCCATTCCAATTCAGTAACTCCACTATTCCAAATTTCCGTGACGGATGCAACCAAAAAAGGCTGACCGCGGTCAGCCCTTTTCTCATTTACTTAAATTATCAACGCTCGTGAGCAGTTCATAGTCTTTACGGATGACTTGGTAAATCGCGTTCGTATCGCCTGACAACATCTCTTCAGCACGCAACTGGTTGAGGAAGAGGCTTGTCGCGAATGTCACGAGCGCACTTTTCGGAATCCCGATTTCTTTGGCCCGGTCCGTGATGACCCGGTCTAGCTCAGCGTCAATCGTGAGCGAGAGTCTTTTCTTTGCATTCGACATAATGTTGAAGCTCCTTTAGTTTACATTTCAAATTCCTATACACAATTGCTAATTATATAGGAAGAATGCTTTTGGCGCAACCGGTGTCAAGATGACCCGATTTCTTCGCCGCTGCGAACTTTCTCCGCAATCTGATCGATTTTGCGAAGCCGGTGGTTGATGCCCGACTTTGAGATCGGTCCCGTCTCGAGCATTTCCCCGAGTTCTTGGAGCGACACGTCTTGATGGGTGACCCGAAGCTCGGCGATCTCGCGGAGCTTGACCGGTAAAATTTCAAGCCCGACCGTCCGTTCGAGATACTTGATATTCTCGACTTGCCGGAGCGCCGCCCCGACCGTCTTGTTCAAGTTTGCCGTCTCACAGTTGACGAGCCGGTTGACCGAGTTGCGCATGTCTTTGATGATGCGGGCGTCCTCGAAATCGAGCATGCCGCGCGTCGCCCCGATCAGTTTAAGGAAGTCGGAGATCTTCTCGCTCTCTTTGATGTAGAGGATATGCCCTTTTTTTCGCTCGAGCGTCTTCGCGTTCAAGCCGAAACGGTTGGCGAGGTCACGGAGCGCCTGGTTATGGTTCTCATACAGACTGTACACCTCTAGATGGTAAGACGACGTCTTCGGATGGTTGATCGATCCCCCGGCGAGGAACGCACCACGCAAGTAAGCGCGGGCCAGGTTCTGGTTGCGCGTCATATCCGAGTTGAGTGTCCGGATCATCTCATAGTTCTCCCCGAGGATCTCGAGGTCACGGAGCATCGTCTCGGCGCGTTGCGAGACACGGACGATGTAGACATTGTTCTTCTTCAACCGCATTTTCTTCCGGACGAACAGATCCAAGTGATGGTCGTACAGACGTTTCATGAGGGAGTAGATGCGGCGCGCGATCGCGGCGTTCTCGGTCGAGACGTCAAGCGTCATCCCCCGTCCTAAAGCGAGCGAGATGACACCGTTCATGCGGACGAGCGCGGACAATTCCGCTTTCGCCTCGGCATCGGTGACGTCGAGTTGCGTCAGTTCTTTTTTCACTTCTGAGGCAAAGCTCATCTCGGTCCCCTCCTTTCCATTCCTGCTATTTCAGTTCAAGCTCCTGGTACGAGCGTGGTTTCTTGATCCGCAGCACGCGTTGCATGACGAGTCCGGCAATCGCGTCCGAATCGTGACGGATATAGTCCCGGTTATAGTCGACGATGTCCCCGGCGAGCACGTTCGTGCCATAGTTGCGGAGCTTCTTCCGATCGAACCGGACTTCTTCCGATCCGTCTTCGAGGTAGCGCTCTAAATAAATATCTTCAATCGGTTCGTTGTTGACGACGATCGTATCGACCGTCGACTTCCCGAGGTACGCCTCGACCGACTTCAAATGCCGCATCGCGTCGTAACCTTGCGTCTCACCCGGCTGCGTCATGACGTTACAAATATAGACGATCGGGACGCCGGCCCGGACGATGGCATCGCGCACTTCCGGGATCAACAAGTTCGGAATGATGCTCGTATACAGGCTTCCCGGACCAAGGACGATCACGTCCGCCTGTTCAATCGCCTCGACGACGCCCGGTGCTGCTTTAATGCCTTCTTCAAGCAAGAACAGGCGCTTGATCGCTTTTCCGACGAGCGGGATCTTTGATTCGCCTTTGACGATCGTCCCGTCCTCAAATTCAGCGGCGAGCGTCATGAGCGTCTCCGTGACGGGCAAGACCTTCCCTTGGGCGTTCAACAGCTGCGACAACACGTCGATCGCCTTGACGAACGACCCTTCACAAATATGTGTCGCCGCCGTCAACATCAAGTTGCCGAGTGAATGACCTTCGAGCCCGTAGCCGCTGTCGAACCGATACTGTAAGATGCGGTCCATGAGCGGCTCGACTTCCGATAACGCCAAGATGACGTTACGGATATCCCCGGGCGGTAGCATATGGAACTCGTCGCGGAGCCGTCCCGAGCTGCCACCGTCATCCCCGACCGTGACGATCGCCGTGATCGCGAGCGGATAATGCTTGAGACCACGGACGAGCGTCGATAGACCCGTCCCGCCACCGATGGCGACAACTTTTCTCTCGCGTCTCATCTTACTTCTCCTTCGTCGCGTGGACGAGGTCACGATGGACGGTCTTGACGTTGTAGCGCTCGGCGAAATGGGCCGATACTTTTTCAGCGAACGTGATCGAGCGGTGTTTCCCGCCCGTACAACCGAAAGCGACGACGACTTGCGCTTTCCCTTCCCGCTTGTATTGCGGCAACAGGAACTCGAGCATATCGATCACTTTTTTATAGAACGCCCGCGCCTCAGGATGCGACATGACGTAGGTCTGGACTGCTTCCGTCTGACCGGTGAGCGGCCTTAGCTCCGGGATGTAGAACGGGTTCGTGATGAAGCGGACGTCGAACAATAAATCGATGTCGAGCGGTACGCCGTGCTTAAAGCCGAACGACATGAAGTTGACGGTGAATGGGATCCGCTCCTCGTTGAACTGGAGCAAGATCCGGTCTTTGAGCATTTGTGGCTTCAAGTCGCTCGTATCGTAGAGCGTGTGGGCCCGGTCACGGAACCCTTCGAGCAGCGAACGCTCCATCTTGATGCCGACGAGCGGTGCGTCTTCCGGGGCGAGCGGATGCGACCGGCGCGTCTCTTTATAACGACGGACGAGCACTTCGTCCCGTGTGTCGAGATAGAGCAGATGCGGGTGCACGTTCTTTTGTTCGAGATCATCGATGACGATGAACAGGCTATCGATGAAGTCCGGCGTACGCGTGTCGATCGCGACCGCGATCTTCGGACGGACCGAACTGATGACATCGATCAGTTGCGGCAACAGTACCGGTGGCAAGTTATCGACGCAAAAATAGCCGAGGTCCTCAAAGCTATTCATCGCGACCGATTTCCCGGCCCCGCTCATCCCGCTGATGATGATCAATTCTTCTAATCCTTTAAAGTCTTCCATGTCGCTGACGCCCCCTTAAATTTGACAACCGAGCCGTGTGTTCGGCTCTCTTTTATCCTCAGTATAACGAACGCCCGAAAAAAAGAGAAGGGATTGCGGTTGCCCGCAATCCCTTCTGCCTTGGTCACGCGTTTTGTTCTTGTAATTTCTCGAGGAGACCCTCGATGAAATGTTGCGCGTTTTGAGCGGCGATCGACCCGTCGTTCGTCGCTGTGACGACTTGACGGAGCGTCTTGTCACGAACGTCTCCGGCGGCGAAAATCCCAGGGATCGTCGTCTCCATCGCTTCGTTCGTGACGATATAGCCTTGCTCGTTCAAGATGCCGAGGTCTTTGACGAATCCAGTGATCGGGTTCATGCCGATGTAGATGAACACGCCATCGATCTCATGCTCCGACTCCGTGCCGTCGATCGTGCTGACGAGACGGGCCCCGCCGACTTTCCCGTCTGCTTCCACGATCTCTTTCAACGTATGGTTCCAGATGAAGTCGACTTTCGGGTTGTCGAACGCACGTTTTTGCAGGATCTTCTGCGCCCGTAGCTCATCGCGACGGTGTACGATCGTCACTTTGTCCGCGAAGCGCGTCAAGAACACGCCTTCTTCGACAGCAGAGTCGCCGCCGCCGATGACGAACAAGTTTTTCCCTTTGAAGAACGCACCGTCACAGACCGCACAGTAGGATACACCGCGGCCGCCGAGCTCTTCTTCGCCCGGTACGCCGATTTTTTTATACTGCGCCCCTGAAGCAAGGATGATGGCGCGTGCCTTGTAGTCACGGTTATGGGCGTGGACGACTTTATATTCGGTTTCGTCCGAGATGCTTTGGACATCGCCATACGCGTATTCCGCACCGAACGCTTTCGAGTGGTCAAACATTTTTTGAGATAGGTCAGGACCGAGAATGCTGTCGTAACCTGGATAGTTTTCGATATCTTCCGTGTTCGCCATCTGCCCACCTGGGATGCCTCGTTCGATCATAAGTGTCGACAAATTGGCACGCGACGCGTAAAGTGCCGCCGTCATTCCGGCTGGACCGGCCCCGATGATAATGACGTCATAGATTTTTTCTTCTGTCATAGTGATTCCACCTCTGCATGAAATTGATTGACTTCAGTATAAGAAACCTAGGGAGGTATCGTCTATCTTTATGCTTGCTCGAGTGTCCGCTTGAACGTCCGGATCGTCCCGGTGAGCGTGTCGACCGAGACGCCGAACGTATCGGCGCACTCCTCGAGCAGGAGTGATTCGCGTTTCGCGTAAAACATCCAGACGAGCGCCGCGGCCGATGCCGTGACGTCTTCGAACGTTTCTCCCGCTAGTAGCAGTCGCGCGAAGCGCTCATAGAAATCGCCGTCGAGACTCATCTGTTCTACTTCCGTCACTTCTGTTTCGGCGAGGACGAGCGCAGCGTATCCTCGTTCGATCTGGGCGTCGCCCATGAACGGAGAACCGCAAATTTCAGCGCGACACTTTTCGGCGAACGAGATCACCGTCTCGTTGTCGGTCAATCCGTTCGTCAAGGCGAGCGCCTCGAACGCTTCGTCATCGGCGAGCTTTGAGATGATCCGAATGATCTCGATACGGGCCGTGTCTTCCTCTTGGCGCAAACCTTGGACGAGCGCCGAGCGGAACTCGAGGTTGTCGCGGATGTCGAACGGATTTTTCTCTTCAAACTGTTTCAACTCGTCACTGTTCAAATAGGTAGCCGCTTCTTCAGAACGTCCTGTCTTGTAGGCGGATACGCTGAGCCAATGCCCGAACAATGAGTCGCCACGGAAGCCGCGTTCTTTCAATAGACGCAGTTCTTCGTAGGCGTGGTCGTACTGGCCGACGAGAGCTAGCGTCGTAGCGAGCTTGTAGCGCAATTCAAATTGGATCGGACGGACACGTGTGAGTGGGACCGACAGTTGCAGCGCCGCTTCCGACTGTCCGGCCTCATGTAATAGAAGAATCGTGTTCAAGATCGCATGCAAGTTGCCCGGATTTTGGTCGAGGACGTACTCGAGCGTCTCGAACGCCGATTCGTCGTTGCCGAGGTAAAAGTGGACGATGGCCAAATTGTTGAACGCCGGCCAAAACGTCGGATATTGATCGATCAAGCGCTCAAGCGTCGACTTGGCGGCGAAGAGCCGACCTTTGTCGATGTGTTGCTGCGCCTCGGTGTGCCACGTGATCAACTCGTCCTCTTCTTCGTCCTCGAGCTCTTGTTCAAGCTCGATCAGTTCGAGAAGGGATTGGACCGATTCCGCGTAACGACCGTGCGCTTCCTGTTCAAGATAGCGGCTCGCATACGTGGCCGCTTCTTCGTACTGTGAGATATAGGCGCAGTTGCTCGCGAGGTGATAAAGTGCCTCTGTCGCCGTCTGGTCGAGTTCTAATACCCGTTTCCACACATCGTTGGCGTGGTAGACCTCCCCTACTTCGAATAACAGTTCAGCGTACTGTTTGTGGTAATCGACGCGATGGACTGCCGCAGCAGTTGCTTCAGCCATGAAAAAAGTCGCTTCATCTAGGCGACCTTCTCGTAACGCTCGACGACCTCTATAGTAGTGGAGCTCCGCAGCAAGCGGAGATTCTGGTTCGGGTAGCGTCATTAGTGCTTCATAGTTCGCTTCCATATTCTAAATCCTCCACATCGTCTCTAGTATCTTTTTTTAGTTGCAGGATTAAGAATACCGCACTCAATCCATGAGGGCAACCGAAAAAGTTTAAAAAAATCGGGACTACATTCCTTCTATAATGAATATATTTTACTAGGTCTGACAATTGTTTTTCGACAAAAATATACATTATGACCTAGCTCCCGTCACGACACAAAAAAACGGCATCACCTTCAAATAAAGTGATACCGCTCAAGTATTTTTCACACGAAGACCGATCAAACAACATGAAATGATTTCGCGCTAAATTGTGTCTATTTCGTGTCGACAGTGTGCAGTTTGGCGCCGACGACACGTTCACCGGGCAAGACGTCGCGATGCACGACGGCTCCGGCTCCGACGACCGCCTTGTCCCCGATTGTGATGCCCGGCAAGATTGTCACGTTCGCCCCGATCAAAACGTCGTCACCGATCCGGACGTCACCGATCCGATACTCGTCGACGAGATATTCGTGACAAAGGATCGTCGTGTTGAAGCCGATGACCGTGTTGCGTCCGATCGTGATCCGCTCCGGGAACATGACGTCCGGCGTCACCATGAGGGCGAGGGCGCTATACTCCCCGATCTTCATCCCGAGGAAGTTCCGGTACAGCCAACGCTTCGCCTTGACGGACGGGAAGTAACGACCGACGAGGACGACCGTCGTATTTTTGAAGACTCGCAAGAAGCGGATCGTCCGATACATCTGCCAGAGCGGATTGGGCCCGTCCAGATGATACCGTTCCGTCTTACGCATGGACCGTGACCTCGTCGAGCCACGTCTCGAAGTGCTCCATCGACTCGATGATGACGTCAGGCTCGAGCGTCTCTAAGAACGCCCGGCCCTTCAAGGCCCAACCGACGGCGACCGTCTTCGTGCCGGCGTTTTTGCCGCTGAAGATGTCCGTATCGTTGTCCCCGACCATGACGGCCCGTTCCGGTGCCGAACCGAGCGCGCGCAGCGCCTGTTCGACCGGCTCGGCGTGCGGTTTCTCGTTTTCGACGTCGTCAGCCGTGACGACGACGCCAAACAAGTGGTCGATGTTGAACAGGCGAAGTCCGTGTTCGACGACCGGCCGGCCTTTCGATGTGACGATGCCCATCTTATAGCCTTTTGTGTGCAGACGATGCAGTCCTTCGATCACGCCAGGATATTCGGCGACGAGCGCGTCGTGCATGGCGATGTTGAAGCTGCGATAGAATGCCTGCATCTCTTTCCATTCCGGTTCATTGAGCGCTTTGAACGACTTCTCGAGCGTCGGCCCGATGAACGGGAAGATATCTTCGTCCCGATACGTCTCGTTCGGGAAGTAATACCCGAGCGTATGCCGAAAACTCGCAAGGATGAGCGGGTTCGTATCGAGCAACGTGCCGTCTAAATCAAATAAAATCGTATCCATCAATCAAACAGTCCTTTCTCAGAAGGGTCATCGTACCGCTTCGCTTTCCGGCGCAACACCATCATCACGATCCCGAACACGATCATCGCGATCGAGACGAGCTGTGCCGTCCGCAGATCACCGGCCATGAGGCTGTCCGTACGGAGTCCCTCGATGTAGAAGCGACCGATCGAGTACCAGACGAGGTACGACAAGAAGATGTAGCCGCGCGGCGGATTGCCGACCATGCGCCAAACGACGAGCAAGATGACGCCGATGATGTTCCAGACGCTCTCGAACAAGAACGTCGGCAAGTAGTACGCCCCGTCGATATACATCTGGTTGACGATCCAGTCCGGTAACAACAATGTCTCTTTCAAAAACCGGCTCGTCGTCTCAGACCCGTGCGCCTCTTGGTTCATGAAGTTGCCCCACCGGCCGATCGCTTGACCGAGCAAGAGCGATGGCGCGAGGATGTCGGTCACTTTCCAGAACGACATCGATTTACGCATCGAGTAGATGATGACGACGAGCAAGGCGCCGAAGATGGCCCCGTGAATCGCGATCCCGCCTTGGCGGATATCGATGATCTGTCCGAGGTTTTGGCTGTAGTAATCCCATTGGAACACGACATAGTAAATCCGGGCGAAGACGATACTGATCGGAATCGCCCAGATGATGACGTCGACGACCCGCTCCGAATCATAATTGAGTCGCTTCGCCTCGAACAAGGCGAGGACGAGACCGAGCATCGCTCCGAAGGCGATGATCATGCCGTACCAATAGATCGGGAGCGACCCGATCTCGAACGCTACGCGGTCAAACGTCGGCTCCACCATCATTCCATGTCCCCTTCGTTATCGTGGATCGCGTTGGCAAGTCGTTCGGCGAACTCTTCCGCCGTGTTGATGCCCATGTTTTGCAGGCGATAGTTCATCGCCGCGACTTCGACGATGACGGCCAAGTTACGTCCCGGACGGACCGGGATCGTGAGTAGCGGCACTTCACTGTCGATGATCTTCATCGTGTTATGGTCGAGCCCGACGCGGTCATACACTTTGCCCGCGTCCCAGTTCTCGAGGTTGATGATCAAGCTGATCTTTTTATGCGAACGGACGGCGCCCGCTCCGAACAGCGTCATCACGTCGATGATGCCGATCCCGCGAATCTCGAGCAAGTGGCGGATCAGTTTTGGTGCCGACCCGACGAGCAGCTGGTCGCCCGTCTGCCGAATCTCGACCGAGTCGTCGGCGACGAGACGGTGGCCCCGCTTGACGAGCTCGAGCGCGGTCTCGGATTTACCGACGCCGCTCTGTCCTTTGATGAGGACGCCGACACCGTAAATGTCGACGAGGACGCCGTGCATCGCCGTCATCGGTGCGAGTTCCATCTCGAGGAAGTTCGTGATCTGTGACTCGATCGACGTCGTCACCGCGTTCGTGCGCATGAGCGGAACGGTTGCCGCCTCGGCCTCTTCCTCGATCTCGATCGGGATGTCGAATCCGCGCGTGATGAGAATGCCCGGTGTCGACTCCGTGCAAAGAATTTTGGCACGCTCGCGCCGGCTTTCTTCAGACAGGCTCGCGTAAAACGTGAGCTCCGTCTTGCCGAGCACTTGGAGACGATTCTTCGCATAGTGCGTATAGTAGCCGGCGAGGACGAGTCCTGGTCGACTGAGGTCCGGTGTGGCGACAGGACGGTGAAGCCCTTCTTCCCCGGAAATGACTTGAAGCTTGAAGCGCTCAACGAGTTGAGCCGTGCGTACGATATTTTGCATAAGTATCTGCCCCTTTCACGCTCATTATTGTATCATAGCTCCTCATGAGAAGCGTTAATGAAAACTGAGCCAAAACTTGTCAATTCAAAAGGAATGAAACTAATTTGTGGCAATTGCGTAGAACGGGTATAGATGATTAAGGAGGTGAAACAAAATGGACGCACTCTTTTGGATTGCCATCGTCTTTATTTTTATCGTCGGGATCGCGGCGCTCGTCTATTTGATCAAGTCGCTCATCGACATGTGGCGCGAATATGCGACGACGAAGAACGAGACGGTGCTCCTGTTGTTCATCCTGAACATCGTCGGTGTCTTCTTGTCCGGCTCTCTACTTTCAATGATCGTCGCCATCATCTTCTACTGGAACCGCTCGAAGACGATGCGGAATTTGGGCATCTTCTTACTGATTGCCGGTCCGATCCTCGTCATCCTGCTCGTCATCGGTTCGTTCACGTTATATGACGCCCCGATGATGGAATGGGAACAGTTCGAGAACGAAATGAATTTATGACGTGACAAAGCCCGGAGGCAACTGCCTTCGGGCTTCTTATGATTCACGCTGTACAAAAAGAACCCCGAAGGCGCTCGCCTTCGGGGTTGATCGTCATTGCTGATGGAACGGGTTGTTCAAGTCGGCCGGATTGACCGGGTCGACCGGATCATTCGGTTCCGTCGGTTCGTGCTTGTCTTCTTCGAGGAACGTCGACGGCGTGTGGAGTGAACCGTGCTCGAGGTCGATCGTACCAGTACGCGTACCGGCCTCGACTTCGATGCGCGGCGTCTGACCACGGCCTGATAAGAACTCGAGACGACGCTGGGCGACATCTTTACGATCGCGGACGATCTCGAGGTCGTCTAAGTCGCAGTGGAGCCCACCGAAGTTCGTCTCGAGATCACCTTCGACTTCGACGCCGTGAGGCAAGACGAGTCGGATGTTCCCGGCGAGCGAAGCGATTTCGAACTTGGCCGGACGCGCCGTCGCGAGTTCGGCGCGGATGTTGCCGTTGCCGGTCTTGAGCGAGGCCTTGTCATACTTCCCGTTCACGATGACAGAACCGTTACCGGTCCGGACGTGGACGAGCTCAGACTCGGTCGCTTCGACCTCGACCGTACCATTGCCCGTGTTGACGAGGATCTCTGAAGCGTGCACCTCGTGAAGCACGACGCGGCCGTTCGCCGTCTGGACGCGGAAGCTCTCGACGTCGATCCCGTCGGCACGGACTTCACCGTTCAACGTTTGGACGTTCAAGTGGTCGAAATGATGATGCGGGACGTACAGTTCAACGTGGGCCCGGACGAGCTTGTCACGAAGTGAGATGACGAGACGGTCGCCGATGACCGAATGTTTGACGGCCGACTGGAGCTGTTCGAGCGCCTTGTCCGCGTCTTGCTGCCGGAGCGGACGACCGGTGACGATCAGTTCACACTCGTCATGGTCCGACGAGACGATTGTCGCCGAGGCGTTGAACAAGTCGAGTAGGATGTCTTTCCCGGTGAACGGGAACGATTTCGAGTACGTCACTTCCGGCCCGAAGTTCGAGCTGAACGAGAAGTCGCTGTCGCGAAGTTTCGTCACGAGTCCATCGACCGCTGACGTCAGTTTCGTCGTGAGCGACTCGACCGAGTAGGCATCGACCTTCTCCGTCTCTTGATGTTCTTCAAGCGCTTGCATACGCTCCGGCTCCAACTTCTCGAGCCGCTCGAGTTGGGTCATCCCTTCCTCGATCGTCAGTTTGCCATCTTTCACTTGCTGGAGAATCAGTTCACGCATTTCTTGTTTCACGTTCGTTTCCCCCTTCGATTTGGTTACACGTCAATCATGTTCCCGTTTCTAAACATTTCTATACTTATTTCTTTTTTCCTGCTTTCGGTTTGGCCCGGGCCGCATCGCGTTCGAGCACCGGTTTCAAATACTTGCCGGTGTACGACGCCGTGACTTCGGCGACTTCTTCCGGCGTCCCGGTCGCGACGATCGCGCCGCCGCCGTCCCCGCCTTCAGGTCCGAGGTCGATCAAGTAGTCGGCCGATTTGATGACGTCTAAGTTATGCTCGATGACGAGCACCGTGTCCCCGTTCTCGACGAGGCGCTGCAATACGTCCAACAACCGAGCGATATCGTCGACGTGAAGACCGGTCGTCGGCTCGTCCAAGATGTAGATCGTCTTGCCGGTCGAACGTTTGTGAAGCTCAGACGCGAGCTTGACGCGTTGCGCTTCCCCGCCCGACAGTTCGGTCGCCGGTTGTCCGAGCTTCATGTAGCCGAGGCCGACGTCATAGATCGTCTGGATCTTCCGCTTGATTTTCGGAATCTTGTCAAAGAAGTCGAGTCCTTCCTCGATCGTCATGTCGAGCACATCGGCGATCGTCTTGCCTTTATACTTCACTTCGAGCGTCTCCCGATTGTAGCGTTTGCCGTGACAGATCTCACACGGGACGTAAACGTCTGGAAGGAAGTGCATCTCGATTTTGATGATCCCGTCCCCGCGGCACGCCTCACAGCGCCCGCCTTTGACGTTGAAACTGAAGCGGCCTTTCTTGTAACCGCGCATCTTCGCCTCGTTCGTCGACGCGAACACGTCACGAATGTCATCGAACACACCCGTATACGTCGCCGGGTTCGACCGCGGCGTCCGTCCAATCGGCGACTGGTCGATATCGATGACTTTATCGATCTGGTCCAGCCCTTCGATCGTCTTATGCTTCCCTGGCTTCGCTTTGGCGCGGTTAATATGGTGCGCGAGCGACTTGTACAGGATCTCGTTGATGAGCGTCGACTTCCCGGAGCCGGAGACACCGGTGACGGCGATGAACATACCGAGCGGAATCGATACGTCGACCTCTTTCAAGTTGTTCTCTGCTGCTTTGACGATCCTGATGAAACGCTCGTCCGGCACTTTGCGCTCAGCCGGCAGCGGGATGAACCGTTTTCCCGACAAGTATTGCCCGGTGAGCGACTTTCGGTTCTTCATAATCTGCTTCGGTGTGCCGGCGGCGATGACTTCTCCACCGTGCTCTCCGGCGCCAGGTCCGATGTCGATCAAGTAGTCGGCTGCCATCATCGTGTCCTCGTCATGCTCGACGACGATGAGCGTATTGCCGATGTCGCGCATCTGTTTGAGCGTCGCAATCAAGCGGTCGTTATCACGCTGGTGCAGGCCGATCGACGGCTCGTCCAAGACGTACAAGACGCCGGTCAGCCGCGATCCGATCTGCGTGGCAAGACGGATCCGCTGCGCCTCCCCGCCTGATAACGTCCCGGCCGCCCGCGACAACGTCAAGTAGTCGAGACCGACGTTGTTCAGGAAGCTGAGCCGCTCTCTGATCTCTTGCAAGATGAGCCGGGCGATGGCGATATCTTTTTCGCTCAGTTCGTCCATGAGCGACTCGAACAAGGCGAGCGCATGCTCGACCGAGAGTGTCGTCACTTCCCCGATGTGGCGGTCGGTGATCTTGACGGCGAGCGTCTCTTCTTTCAACCGATAGCCGTCACACGTCGGGCAGGCGTGCGTCGCCATATACGTCTCCATCTGTTCCCGGATGTAATCCGACGTCGTCTCTTTATAGCGACGCTCGATGTTGCGGAGCACCCCTTCAAAAAAGATCGTGTTCGTCCGGACTTGTCCGAAGTCGTTCTCGTAGCGGAACAAGAACGATTCTTCTTCCGTCCCGTGCAAGACGAGGTCTTGGTCACATTTTGACAGCCGTTCGAACGGCACGTCCATGTCGATGTCGAAATGCTGACACATCGAGGCGAGCAGCTGCGGATAATATTGCGAGCTCGTCGGTTGCCATGCGACGACCGCGCCTTCTTTCAGCGTCTTCGACGGGTCCGGGATGACGAGCTCCGGGTCGACGTCGAGCTTCGTGCCGAGACCGTCACACGTCGGGCAGGCCCCGAACGGTGAGTTGAACGAGAACATGCGCGGCTCGAGCTCACCGATCGAGAAGCCACAGATCGGGCAAGCATGATGTTCGCTAAACAGCAGCTCGGTCCCGTCCATCTTGTCGATGATGGCGCGGCCGTCGGCGAGGCGGAGTGCCGTCTCGAGTGAATCGGCGAGGCGGCCTTCGACGTCAGCGCGGACGACGAGCCGGTCGACGACGACTTCGATCGAATGTTTCTTGTTCTTGTCGAGCTCGATATCATCGGTCAGTTCGACCGTCTCCCCGTTGACGCGGACACGGACGAACCCTTCTTTTTTGAGCGAGTCGAACACTTTGACGTGCGTGCCTTTCCGTCCCGACACGATCGGCGCCAAGATTTGCAGGCGCGTCTTCTCCGGGAGCTCCATCACTTGGTCGACCATCTGTGAGATCGTCTGGCTTGAGATCTCGATGCCGTGACGCGGACAGACCGGTTTCCCGATGCGGGCGAACAAGAGTCGTAAGTAGTCATAGATCTCCGTCACCGTCCCGACGGTCGAGCGCGGGTTACGGCTCGTCGTCTTCTGGTCGATCGAGATGGCCGGGCTCAACCCTTCGATCGTATCGACGTCCGGCTTGTCCATCTGTCCGAGGAACTGACGGGCGTATGCCGACAGGCTCTCGACGTAACGGCGCTGCCCTTCGGCGTAGATCGTATCGAATGCGAGCGATGACTTCCCTGATCCCGACAGACCCGTCAAGACGACGAGCTGGTCACGAGGGATATCGATATCAATGTTTTTTAAGTTGTTGACGCGCGCCCCTTTGATGACGATCGCATTTTTCTTTTCAGCCATTTAATTCCCTACCTTCAACTCCAAGATTAAGTCACGCAATTCGGCCGCCCGCTCGAACTGAAGGTCGCGGGCCGCTTGTTTCATTTCTTCTTCTAGTTTGCCGATTGCCGCCTCGCGCTCGTCTTGATTCATCGAGCTGAGCGACTCGAGCACGTCTTCTTCGGCAGCGACCGTCGCGCGAATGACGCCGCGCACTTCTTTACGGATCGTCTGCGGCGTGACGCCGTGCTCTTCATTGTATTCTTGCTGGATCGTGCGACGGCGGTCGGTCTCCCCGATCGCCCGTTTCATTGAATCGGTCATCTTGTCGGCGAACAGGATGACGTGGCCGTTCGAGTTACGGGCTGCCCGTCCGATCGTCTGGATGAGTGACCGGTCAGAACGGAGGAACCCTTCCTTATCGGCGTCGAGGATCGTGACGAGACTCACTTCCGGGATATCGAGACCTTCCCGCAGCAAGTTGATCCCGACGAGGACGTCGTATTTACCGAGCCGCAGGTCACGGATGATCTCGATCCGTTCGAGCGTCTTGATCTCGGAGTGCATATAGTTGACCTTGATGCCCGCTTCACGGAGATAGTCCGACAAGTCTTCGGCCATCTTCTTCGTGAGCGTCGTCACGAGGACGCGTTCGTCCTGTTTGATGCGATCGCGGATCTGGTCCATCAAGTAGTCGATCTGTCCTTTGATTGGGTGGATCTCGATCGTCGGGTCGAGTAGACCCGTCGGCCGGATGATCTGCTCGATCATGTTTGGTGTATGCTCGAGCTCATACGGGCCCGGTGTCGCCGAGATGAAGATCGCCTGACTCAACTTCTTCTCGAACTCATCGAACTTGAGCGGACGGTTGTCCTTGGCTGAAGGCAGACGGAAACCGTGGTCGACGAGCACTTGTTTACGTGCCTGGTCGCCGTTGTACATCCCGCGGACTTGCGGCAATGTCACGTGCGACTCGTCGGCGATGAGCAAGAAGTCTTTCGGGAAGTAATCGATGAGCGTGTACGGCGTCGCCCCTTCCTCCGTCAAGTTCAGATGGCGCGAATAGTTCTCGATGCCTGAACAGTAACCCATCTCGCGCATCATCTCGAGGTCGTAGTTCGTCCGCTGCTCGAGACGCTGTGCTTCAAGCAGTTTGCCTTCTTCGCGGAACTTCTCGAGTTGTTGCTCGAGCTCGGCCTCGATGTTGACGATCGCCTTTTGCAGCTTCTCGTCGCGGGTGACGAAGTGGGATGCAGGGAAGATCGAGACGTGTTCACGGTCGGCGATGATCTCGCCGGTGAGCGGGTTCATCTCGCGGATGCGGTCGATCTCGTCACCGAAGAATTCGACGCGCAAGCACTGCTCGTCGCGTGACGCCGGGAAGATCTCGACGACGTCGCCGCGGACACGGAAGCGCCCGCGCTGGAAATCGATGTCGTTCCGTTCATATTGGATGTCGATCAGTTTGCGGAGCATCTGGTCGCGCCCCATCTCTTTGCCGACGCGGAGACTTAAGACGAGACTGTTATATTCTTCCGGGTTACCGAGACCGTATATACATGACACGGATGCGACGATGATGACGTCGTCCCGCTCGAACAAGGACGACGTCGCCGAGTGACGGAGCTTGTCGATCTCGTCGTTGATCGAGGCGTCTTTCTCGATGAACGTGTCGGTCGACGGCACGTACGCCTCCGGTTGATAGTAGTCATAGTAGCTGACGAAATATTCGACGGCGTTGTTCGGGAAAAACTCTTTGAACTCGGAATAGAGCTGGCCGGCGAGCGTCTTGTTGTGAGCTAAGACGAGCGTCGGCTTCTTCACTTCCTGGATGACGTTCGATACGGTGAACGTCTTCCCGGTACCGGTCGCACCGAGCAGCGTCTGGTAACGGTCGCCGCGATTGACGCCTTCGATGAGCTGGCGGATCGCCTCCGGCTGGTCGCCGGCCGGACTATATTCCGAATGTAATTCGAACGGAACATTGATCTTGTCCATGTATATTCCTCGCTTTCTGTTCCTTGCATATTGACTTGATTATAGCACATACACGAACAAATATTCGCTTCTGAGACGCTTCCCAAACCGCTCCCCGATTCGCTATAGTGAGGAGGAATCTAAACAGAAATGGGTGGGTCGTCATGTGGTCACTTCTCTTCATCCCGCTCGGTGCGGTCGTCGGCGCCTTGTCCGGTTTCTTCGGCATCGGGGGCGGTGTCATCATCGTCCCGGTGCTCTTGTTCAACGGATACTCGGCGGCCGAGGCGGTCGCGACGTCACTTTTGTTCGTCGTCGGGACGAGCCTGGCCGGCGCGAAGAAGCACTCGTCGCTCGGCAACGTGTCGTGGTCGACCGGTCTCACGGTCGGTCTGACCGGCGCCGTCACTGCGCAGCTGTCGAGCCGGCTCGTACTCTCGATCTCCGGGACGTATGATTGGTTGCTGAATGTGTTCTATTTGCTTATCCTATCTTATTTTGCCGTTACGCTTCTAAAGAAAACATCGAAGCCGTCGAAACGGAAAAAATCCGGATTTGCCGCAAGTTTCTTCATCGGTGCGATCGCCGGACTCTTGTCGGCGCTCCTCGGCATCGGCGGCGGTTTTATCATCGTCCCGCTGCTCGTGAGCTGGCTCGGGTTTTCGACGCACCGTGCCGTCGGGACGAGTCTCGCCGCCGTCCTGTTCATCTCGCTCGGCGGGCTCAGCGGTTACTTGCCGTCGCTGTCGCTCGATTACGTGGCCCCGCTCGCCTTGGTGACGGGTGCTTTCATCGGTGCCCCATTCGGCGCAGCGCTCACGAATCGTTATCGGGACCACGAGATTTCAAGACGGCTCGCTTGGCTCTACTTGGCTGTCATCACCTCGATCGTGCTCGACCTCGGGGCGACATGGTGGACACCGTTGTCTTATGCGAGCTTGAGTACCCTTGCTGTATTTCTCGTCGGCATCAGCATCGATTTTTCCAAATGATTTACCAGTCCGAACCACTTTTCTCGTTGAGAAGTGGTTTTTTCAATATCTTGGTTTCGAAGCGCTTTCATTTAGGGGATATAAAAAAGTGGTAAGTCAACTCTAATACGAAAGGAAGGGAGTATCACATGTCAGCATTTGTCAGCGAAATCATCGGTACGATGCTACTCGTCTTGCTCGGTAACGGTGTCGTCGCCGGCGTCGTGCTCCGCCACTCGAAAGCCGAGAACGGCGGCTGGATCGTCATCACGTTCGGTTGGGGTCTCGCCGTTATGGTCGGGGTGTACGCCGCAGGTATTTACGGAGGTGCGCACATCAACCCGGCCGTCACGATCGGACTCGCCACGAGCGGGGTATTTCCATGGGCCGATGTGCCACTGTATATCCTGGCCCAGCTCATCGGGGCGTTCATCGGGGCTTGCCTCGTCTACGCGCACTACAAACCGCACTACGACGCGACCGAAGACCAAAGCGCGAAACTTGCGACGTTCTCGACCATTCCAGCGATCCGGAACACACCGTTCAACTTGATCTCAGAGATCATCGGGACGTTCGTCCTCGTCTTCGCGTTACTGTCGTTCGGCGCCAACACGTTCGCCGACGGGTTGAATCCACTCGTCGTCGGTTTCTTGATCGTCTCGATCGGTCTCTCGCTCGGTGGAACGACCGGTTATGCGATCAACCCGGCCCGTGACCTCGGACCGCGGATCGCGCATGCGATACTCCCGATCAAAAACAAAGGGACGTCCGACTGGGGCTATTCATGGATTCCAGTCATCGGACCGATCATCGGCGCTGTCATCGCCGCGTTGCTCTATGGTATCCTCGTCCCATAATCACCCTAACTTCTAAGGAGGCACATTCATATGGACAAAGAAAAACGGTATATTTTAGCAATCGACCAAGGTACGACCAGTTCACGGGTCATCATCTTCGACCACGACGGCAAGATCGTCACGACCGCTCAACGCGAGTTCAAGCAGTACTTCCCGAAACCAGGCTGGGTCGAGCATAACGCCAACGAGATTTGGGGTTCGGTCCTCGCCGTCATGGCCGAGGCGTTCGGTTCGGCCGACATCGACCCGAAAGAGATCGCGGCCATCGGCATCACGAACCAACGGGAGACGACGGTCGTTTGGGAGAAGTCGACCGGCAGACCTGTCTACAACGCCGTCGTCTGGCAATCGCGTCAGACTGCCGGCATCTGTGACGAATTGAAAGCAGCGGGCCATGCGGACTTGTTCCGTGACAAAACCGGCCTCTTGATCGATGCTTACTTCTCGGGGACGAAAGTAAAATGGATCCTCGACAGCGTCGAAGGCGCCCGTGAGAAAGCGGAAGCGGGAGACTTGTTGTTCGGAACGATCGACACGTGGCTCATCTGGAAGCTCTCGGGCGGTCTCGCGCACGTCACCGACTACTCGAACGCGTCACGGACGCTCATGTACAACATCTACGAGCAGAAGTGGGACGATGAGTTGCTCGACATCCTCACCGTACCGAAGTCGATGCTGCCTGAAGTCAAGCCATCGAGTGAAGTATACGCCCACACGATCCCGTACCACTTCTTCGGGTTCGAAGTCCCGATCGCCGGCGCGGCCGGTGACCAGCAGGCCGCCTTGTTCGGCCAAGCCTGCTTCGAGTCAGGCGAAGGGAAGAACACATACGGAACGGGTTGCTTCATGCTTATGAACACGGGAGAAGAAGCCGTCAAGTCGGACCACGGTCTGTTGACGACGATCGCCTGGGGCTATAACGGAAAAGTCGAGTACGCGCTCGAAGGATCGATCTTTGTCGCCGGATCGGCCATCCAGTGGCTCCGTGACGGGATGCGTATGCTCAAGTCGGCGAAAGATACGGAACAGTATGCGAACCGTGTCGACACGACCGACGGGGTCTACGTCGTCCCGGCCTTCGTCGGACTCGGTGCCCCGTATTGGGACTCGGACGTCCGCGGCGCCATCTTCGGGCTCACCCGCGGTACGGAAAAAGAACACTTCGTCCGGGCGACGCTCGAATCGCTCGCCTATCAGACACGCGACGTCTTGACGGCGATGGAGCAAGATTCCGGCATCGCATTGAAGACGCTCCGCGTCGACGGTGGTGCGGTCAACAACGACTTCCTCATGCAGTTCCAAGCGGACATCTTGAACGTACCGGTCGAACGTCCGGAAGTGAGTGAGACGACGGCGCTCGGCGCCGCCTACCTCGCCGGACTCGCCGTCGGGTTCTGGAAAGACCAGAACGAGATCAAGCAGCAATGGAAACTCGACCATCAGTTCGAACCGAACATGGATGAAACGCATCGTGAAGAGCTCTACAAAGGCTGGCAACACGCCGTCGAAGCGACAATGGGCTTCAAACCATCAAAACTTGAAGTCTAAACACAAGCAAGGGAGCATCCGCGACGGATGCTCCCTTTTATAATTTCCGTAAGCGCAAGCGCGGGCTCATCGGTTCCCCGACGAACAAGATCCCGAGCTCGTGCGGGTCGGCCTCATACATCGCCCGTTGCACGAAGCGGATATCCCCGTTCAAGTTGAGCACTTCGAGCTTGATGTACGGCTTATGGAGTTGAAGCGCCTCATAAAAGCTGCTCCCTCCGGTGATGACCGTACCGTTCACTTTGTAGATCGACTCACCTGGAACGAGCTGCATCGTCTCCCCCGGCGAACCCGGAAGCGTATCGATGATGACCGCCCCGCGGTTCCCGTTCAGGAAGACCGGTGTCGTGCCGCGATTCTCGCGTTTGATGAGCTGCAAGGCGAACTCGTACAAGACGAACAGACCGATCAACACATAAGCGACGTACGGGACGTCGAGGACGTACGACCCGGCAAACAGGCCGAGCGCGACCACTGCGAGCAAACCGCGATACAGGCTCAAGCGGCCGAGCAGCGTTCCCGGCAGTGCCCCGGTCGATAGCAGGCTGACCCCGATCGGGATCGGCAAGATGACCGGCACCGAGAAGTCGAGCCCGAACGACGGCGGTAAAAAGACGATGAGCGGAAAGAACCAAATCCGCTTGACGACGTGTCCACCGATGAACTGGCCGCGCTTCGACAAGATGAGCGTCGGTGACGTCTCTTTGGTTCCGTTCCAACGAAGGAGGATCGCTTCGGCGAGCGTGACGATGCCGAACACGAGCGCATACACCGGCCACTCGACGTCGGCGAGCCGGTCGACCCAATCCGTGAGCCCCGCGAGCGAGACAACGTCACGCAGACTGATGACCACGAGCATGATCAGGAACGGAAACGCCGGACTCATGAAGCGCGGATGCATCGTCAAGACGATCAGGGCGTAGAGGACGGTGAACGTGATGACCCACTCGAAGTTGACCGTCGTCTCGAGCAAGACGGTCGCTACCGTTCCGAGGACCGCGAGCAACAGACTCGGCCACACAAAGTGGCGCCAATCTGACTTTGGCGAGCGTCGGCGCGACCGGAACATGCTTCGCTCTCGTTTAATGCGCGTCATAGATATGTAAGCGAGGGCGACGAACGTCGCCCAGAGCAGCGGACTACCTAACAAGGTCAACAAAGCGGTAAAACTCATTCGTAGAACGTCCACACTTGTCCAATCCTTTCCCTAATCCTTATTTTGCGGCTTCTTCAAGTGCCCGGTTCAACTGGGCATCGTTCGCCTCGTCTTGGATGACTTCAAGCAACCGTGACTCGAGCGCGGACGCTGTCGCTTCATTGACGACCCCGTCCTCCGCCAAGTTGTTGTCGGCTTGGAAGTCCGAGACCGCCTGTGCCATCGTGTCACCAAAGTAACCCGGCTGACCGCCCGGCGCGTAACCGATCCCGGTCAACACCGTATGCAGGTTCGACACCGTCTCGCCGTAGTCCCCGACTTCGAGCGCATCCTCTTCCGCGAGGATGCGGTTGACCCCGAAGTAATCCGGTTGATCGACCTCAACGTCAGGCTCGATACCCGTCTCGTTGATCCAGTTGCCGTCCGGTGTGAGCCATTTGCTCGTCGTCAGCTTCAAGTTGCTGCCGTCTTCCAAGTCGAACGCCGTCTGGACGACGCCTTTCCCGAACGTCGCATTGCCGATAATCGTCGCACCGGCGCCTTCTTTGAGCGCACCGGCCAAAATCTCGGACGCCGAGGCCGAGCCTTCGTTCGTCAAGACGAACAAATTGTACGGCTTCGCCTCACGGGCGCGTCCGTTTTGGGATTGACGTTCGCCGTCGGCGTTCTCGATCTGAACGACCGGCTTGTCCGTCGGGACGAACCCTTCGGTCATCGCGATGACGGCCGGCAAGAGACCACCCGGGTTACCGCGGACGTCGATGATCAAGCTATCGATATTCTCTGCTTCGAGCGTCTCGAGCTGCTCTAAAAACTCATCGGCCGTCGGCTCTGAGAACTGGGTCACTTCGAGATAGCCAATCTTTTTGCCGTCCTGCTCTTTCACTTCCGAGTAAACCGTCTCGATCGGGATCGTATCCCGTGTGATCTCGTAGTCGGCCTCTTGCCCGCCGCGACGGATCGTCAGCGTGACAACAGTTCCTTTTTCGCCACGGATGAGCTGGACCGCCTCTTCGACGGCCATCCCTTCGATCGATTCGCCGTCGACCGCGGTGATGATATCCCCTGGGCGAAGACCTGCCGCCTCGGCTGGTGCGCCTTTGATTGGAGCGACAATCAAGATGTCTTCTCCTTTCTTCTCCAAAGTCGCGCCGATTCCTTCAAAGCTCGACTCGATCGAGTCGGTGAACTGTGACGTTTCTTCCGCGTCGAGGAAGTCCGAGTACGGGTCATCGAGCGCTGCCGTCATACCGTCAAGGGCACCGGTCAACAAGTCTTCTTCCGAGATGTCCTTTAGCGAGTGCGTCTCGATCAAGCTGCGGACTTGTTCGACCTTGTCCCAACCTTCTGCTTTCGGTTGGATCGGTAACCTCGTATCGGTGAACGCCATCGTCGCCAGGCCTGCACCAGCCCCTGCCACGAACGTCGCGCCGGCGAGTAGTCCTGCGGTTGTGTTTTTCACGGGTAAGTCCCTCATTTCTTTTTGTCGGTCTTTCATCCAGTATAGCAAAAACTTCAGAAAAACGGACGCGTTCCACATATTTGGGACGCGTCCGTCTGTCAGTAGCCGATATAAGGGCCCGGGTCGACCGCATTTGGTTGCCCGGGTGCCCACTCCCCACGGTGGAGCTCGAAGTGGAGATGCGGTCCCGTCGACCAGCCCGTGTTGCCGAGCGTACCGACCGTCTGGCCCGCCCCGATCGACTGACCGGCCGCTACCGTGATCGAATCTAAATGACCGTAGACGGTCGTCCAGACTTGCCCGCTCACGACGTGCGAGACGAAGACGACGTTGCCGTAACCGGTCGCTTCAGCCGCCTTGATGACGATACCTGGGGCGGCCGAGACGATCGGTGTGCCGGTCGCGTTGACGATATCGATGCCGCGGTGCGATTCCGGCGCCCCGGTCAGCGGGTTCTCCCGCGGTCCGAATCGGCTCGACACGTAACCCGACACCGGGCGCAAGAACGTACTGACCGGAGCCGTGACGGTTTTCGGTTCCGCTGCTGGCGGTGCCTGTGGTGTCACGGTTTCTTGATTCGCTTCGGCTCGTTCGGTGGCTTCGGCTCGTGCCGCTGCTTCGGCCCGTGCTCGCGCTTCTGCGGCGGCTTTTGCCTCGGCCTCTTGTTTCGCGCGAGCCTCGGCTTCCGCTTGTTCCCGTTCAGCCGTCGCGATCGCGTCGAGCTGACTGGCGATGATGCGGCGCTGTTCGTTCATGAGCGCCTGTTCTTCGCCACGGGTCATCCGTTCGAGCTCGAGCAGTTCGACCTGCTCGTTTAGTTCCGAGAGAAGCACATGTTTCTCTGCGGCCGCTTGATCGAGCGCTTGTTTCGTGACGACGAGCTCGCGCTCTTTTTGTTTGACGAACGACAGCTGTGTCCGTTGCGTCGCCTCGAGCGTCTCGAGGCGCTCGACTTCATGCATATAGCTATGTATGAGGTCCCGGTCTTGCTCCGCGATCGTCTGTGCGGTCATGAGCCGCGTCACGAAATCCCCGAACGAGCGGGATTCGAACACGACTTGGAGATAAGACCGGTCCTCGTGTATTTGAAGCACACGAAGACGCTCACTAAGGAGCGCCTTCTGGCCTTCAAGATACTGCCCTTGGGCAGCGAGTTGTTGGCGGGTCGCCTCGAGCTCTGAGCGCGCCGCGTCCGCTTCGACTTGCTGGACGGCGATCTGTTCACTTAAGCCCTCGAGACGTTCATTGACGGCACGAACCTCGGTTGAGACCGCGTCGCGCTGTGCCTCGGTGACTTCGAGCTCGGCGTCCGTCTCGACTTGCGCTTTTTTAGACTGCTCCAATTGATTGGATAGACGATCTTGTCGTTCTTTCAACGTCTCTTTCTCCGTCGCCATGACCGGCGCGGCGAGTAGCGTCAAACTTAATCCAAGCGCAAGCGAACGTTTCATCCGCCAATTCCTCCTCATATTTAAACTAGACTTTTAAGAATCGACCGAGCGATGTCGTCGATCCCCAGATCCCGATGAACGCACCGAGCGCAAGCAAGACGAGCGAGACTTGCGTCGTGAGTACCGATGGATCGATCAATTTAAATATATCACTATTCAGTTGATCTAGCGATGGTTGTAAAGCACCATATGCGACGTCATAGCCGAAATAAATGACCGCGATCGGGATGAGCGCGCCGAGCACACCGAGCAGAAGTCCCTCGATGAAGAATGGCCAGCGGATAAAGCTGTTTTTCGCTCCGACGAGACGCATGATCTCGATTTCGCGACGGCGTGAGAAGATCGTCATCTTGATCGTGTTCGAGATGAGGAACATCGCCATGAGCGTGAGTCCGACGATCAACACGAGTCCACCGATGCGGATCCCGTTGAAGAAGGCGAACATCTTATCGATATAGTCCTGACCGTACGTGACCTTATCGACGTTTTCGAGTGACTGGACCGCGTCGGCGACCGTCTCCGTGTTAAGCGGGTCTGATGCTTTGACGATGTAGCGGTCATGGAGCGGGTTGTCTTTCTCGACCGTTCCGTACGCGTTGGCGTCTTCCCCGAGCTGGTTGCGGAAGTTTTCGAGTTCCTCCTCTTTCGAGCTGAACGTCACCGAGGCGACGCCCGGGATCTGTTCTAAGTTCTCGCCTAGCTTCTCGACGTTCGCTTCCTCCGCTGTCCGTGTGACGAACACTTGGATCTCGACGTCGTTCTCGACGTTCTCTGAGATCTCGTTGACATTGAACATGACGAGGGCGAAGACGCCGACGAGTAACAAGGTGATGGTGACGGCACTGATGGCCGCAAACGACATCCAACCGTTGCGAAGCGTCCCTTTGAACCCTTCGCGTAAATGGCGTAGCCCACTTTTAAATATCATAGCCATATGCTCCTTTCTCTTCATCGCGGACGACTTTGCCATTTTCGATCGCGATGACGCGATGACGGATCTTATCGACGATATCACGGTTATGTGTCGCCATGACGATCGTCGCCCCGCGGCGATGGATCTCTTGGAATACTTCCATGATGCCCCATGCCGTATCCGGGTCTAAGTTGCCGGTCGGCTCGTCGGCGATGATGAGCTTCGGCTTGTTGACGATGGCGCGGGCGATCGAGACACGTTGCTGTTCGCCACCCGACAGTTCGTCCGGATAGTTACGTGCCTTATGTTTAAGTCCGACTAAGTTCAAGACGTCCATGACTTGCTTACGCATCGTACCTGTGTCGGCCTGAACGACTTCGAGGGCGAACGCGACGTTCTCATACACCGTCAATGAAGGGAGCAGCTTATAATCTTGGAAGATGACGCCGAGCTGGCGGCGTAGTTTCGGGACGTGACGGTTTTTTAATTTCCCGACGTCGATCCCATCGATCAACAGTTGACCGTTCGACGGCTTCTCCTCCCGATAAATCATTTTCATGAACGTCGATTTCCCGGCGCCGGATGGTCCGACGACGTATAAAAATTCGCCGTCTTCGATCTTCAAATCGAGGTCGTCGACTGCGACGACACCGTTTGGATATACTTTACTAACTTTTTGCATCGAGATCATAACGTATTCCCTACCCTTTTTATAAATTTTTCATGCATCTATGACGAGTGTATAGTTGTTTAGTAAGTGAATATTTTCGCCTAGCCTCAGTTCTACACGATAACTAGTGATTCTGTCAAGGCACCGTCCAAGTTTCTTAACGGGTCAAGATTCATCAGATTCAGTAGTAGGAGCGCCTACAATTATAACAACCAGAATTTTAAATAACCATTACAGGATTGTTTCAGTTCGATTGAGTTCGGTGGGAAATTGTTGGATTGAACGTCCGTTTCACGTTGCAGTCACATTTGGTGAAACGCACATTCAAATAGGCACTCGCCGGGGCGAGTGCCTATGTTCAATCGTTCCGTTTATCGGTCGGACGTTTTTTCAACGCGTCGAACAACATCGCAAAATACCACATGCCAACGTTCGTCGTCATGGCGCCGACAGCAACAGGACGAACGCACCGATGAACGGCGACCAATCCAAACCACGGAATGCAAAAAACCACGGTTATCCCGTGGTCTTGATCCTTATTTCTTGTCGGCGAGCCAGGCCGCGACCGCTGTGATCTCTTCGTCGTCCTCGATCACGTTCGCAGGCATCGTGCCTTGTCCGTTTCGAATAATGTTCTCGATATCTTCAGCTGAGAGGCGTGCACCGACGTCCGTCAATGCCGGACCGCTCATGCCTTCCAAGTTCGCGCCGTGACAGGCTGCACAGTTTTGGGCGTATACCGCTTCCGCGTCGACCGAAGCCGTGTTCGAGCCCGTATCCCCATTGCTTGTCGTTTCTTCTTCATCGCCGCCGCACGCACCGAGCGTGAGCATGGCGCCGAGGCCGATGGCCATCATCCACTTCTTCATATAGGGTTCCCCTCCTAAGTTGTAGAAATTGCCTACATTATCCATTATAACCGTTTTGACAAGGCCTTTAACCTAATCTCACGAAAAGTACACAAAGATTCCACATCTCACGGGACGTTGCTATACCGTTTATCTGAGGTGAAACCTTGGCCCATCACCTCGTGCGCCTCGCTGAAGATGAGGAACGCGTCGGGGTCGATGCGGCGGATCAGGTCTCTCAACCGGCTCACCTCGTTCTGACGGACGACGACGAGGAGCATCGGCCGGTCGAGACGCGAATAGGCGCCGATCGCCTGGATCTCGGTCGCGCCCCGGTCGAGCTCGTCGAAGACGGCGCGCGTGATGACGTCACGCTTGTCCGAGATGACATACGCCATCTTGTCTTGCGTGAAGCCGAGCTGGACGAAGTCGATCATCTTGATCGTGATGTACAAGGCGATCAGCGCGTACAGTCCCGTCGTGAACGAGAACGTGACGGCCGCGACGACCACGACGGTCCCGTCGAGGATGGCGATACAGAGATAGAGCGGGATGTGGGTGAACTTATGTAGGATCTGGGCGAGTAAGTCCATCCCGCCGGTCGAGGCCCGGCCGCGGAAGATGAGTCCGAGGCCGATCCCGACACCGACGCCGCCGAACACGGCCGCGAGCAGCGTATCGTCGACCGCCGCGCCCGCACCGATCGCTTCATAAAACAAGATCACACCTGGTAAGAAGATCGAGCCGACGAGCGATTTGACGCCGAAGCCGAGCCCGAGGATCATCCAGCCGACGAGGAGGAGCAACACGTTCGAGACGAGCTGGAACGCCCCCGGCGAGATGCCGAACAGCTCGTACGTGATGATCGAGATCCCACTGACGCCGCCCGAGGCGATGTTGTTCGGGAACAGGAACAGACTGAACGCCGAGGCGACGAACACGGAACCGGTCAATAAGTAAATATAGTCTTTGACGATTTGCTTCATTAAAGAAATTCTCCTCTACATACAACGTGGCCCAAAGACGGACGTCTTTGAGCCACATGCATCACATATTTGTCTTACGGAGGTAAGCGTCGATGAAGCCCATGATGTCTCCATCCATGACGCCGCTCGTGTTCCCGACTTCATAACTCGTGCGGTGGTCTTTGACCATCGCATACGGGTGGAAGACGTATGAACGGATCTGGCTGCCCCAGCCGATGTCTGTCTTCTCACCGCGGATCTCGTCGAGCTTGCGTTGCTGCTCATCGAGTTCGCGCTGGTACAGTTTCGCCTTGAGCATCTTCATCGCCGCTTCACGGTTCTTGATCTGCGAACGCTCGGCCTGACATGCGACGACGACACCCGTCGGCACGTGCGTGATCCGGACGGCCGAGTCGGTCGTGTTGATGTGCTGACCGCCGGCGCCCGAGGCGCGGTACGTGTCGATGCGGAGGTCTTCGGTTCTGATATCGATTTCGATATCGTCATCGAATTCCGGCATGACGTCGCACGAGACGAACGACGTGTGGCGGCGGCCTGACGAGTCGAATGGCGAGATCCGGACCAAGCGGTGGATCCCTTTCTCCGCTTTCAAGTAGCCGTAGGCGTTATGCCCGACGATGCGGAGCGTGACCGACTTGACGCCGGCCTCCTCGCCCGCGAGGTAGTCGACCGTCTCGACTTTCCAACCTTGTTTGTCCGCGAAACGCTGATACATGCGGAGGAGCATCGAGGCCCAGTCTTGCGACTCGGTACCGCCCGCACCCGGGTGCAGCTCGAGGATGGCGTTGTTCGTGTCATACGGTCCGTTCAAGAGGATCTCGAGTTCGAACGCGTCGAAGTCGGCCTTGAGCGCCATGACCATCTCTGAAAGATCACCTTGCATCTCGGCGTCCGGTTCTTCCTTGATGAGTTCGAGCGTAACTTCGCCGTCCTCGTGACCGTCCGCGAGCTCTTGATACTTGTCGACCATCGCTTTGAGCGCGTTCGACTCGTCGATGACTTTTTGTGCCTTCTCTTGGCTGTCCCAGAAGTCCGGGTACGTCATCTCGTTCTCGAGCTCGGCGATGCGCGCCTGTTTCTCTGATAAGTTAAGCGATTGTCTGTAATTTTCGAGGCGTTTTGCCATCGCCTCGAGTTCGTTCCGAATATCTGAAATTTCCATAGTGAGATTCACCTTTCCGTAGGAAAGAGGCGAGCAGGCTCGCCTCTTTAAAATTAAGCTTGTTGTTTGCCGTGACAGTTTTTAAACTTCTTGCCTGAACCACACCAGCACGGGTCGTTGCGCCCGAGGCGTTGGTCTTCTGAACGGCGGACCGGTTTTTTCTTCACCGGTGCGTCGTCCTTGCCAGACACCGCCACTTCCTCCTCGACGACTTTCTCGCGTCGGAGGTTGTCGCCGACCTCGGCACGGAGCACGAAGCCGGTCACTTCTTCCGAGATGGCCGCGTTCATCGCGTCAAACATGCTGACGCCTTCCGCCTGATACTCACGGAGCGGGTCGTTCTGTCCGTAAGCACGCAAGTGGATACCTTGACGAAGCTGGTCCATATGGTCGATGTGCGCCATCCAGTGCGAATCGACGGCACGGAGCACGATGATCTTCTCGAACTCGTTGAACCGTTCCGGCGGTGCGAGTTGACGTTTCGCCTCATATTGGGCGTTCGTCCGCTCAAGCAACAGCTCAGTGATCTCCTCGCGTTCTTTGCCGTAGAAGTCTTTCCCGGCGACCGCGTTCTCGAGGGCGAGCGTCTGGTTGGCCCAGTGCGCCAGCTCGTCGATGTTCCATTCTTCCGGCACGAGTTCGAGCGGCGTGTATTGCGCGACGCCCATCTCGACCGTCTCACGGATCATCGAGCGGACGATATCGGTGACCGATTCGTTCTCGAGGATGCTGGCCCGGTCTTTATACATGACTTTCCGTTGGTCGGCCATGACGTTGTCGTAACCGAGCAGCTGTTTACGGGCATCATAGTTGTTACCTTCGACACGTTTTTGGGCCGACTCGACCGCTTTCGAGACCATGCGGCTCTCGATCGGTTGCGTGTCGTCCATGCCGAGGCGCTCCATCATGCTCTGGAGGCTGTCGGTCCCGAAGCGGCGCATGAGCTCATCTTCGAGTGACAAGTAGAACTGCGATTTACCCGGGTCGCCTTGACGACCGGCCCGACCGCGGAGCTGGTTGTCGATCCGGCGCGACTCGTGGCGCTCGGTACCGACGATGTAAAGACCGCCGAGCCCGATGACACCTTCGCCGAGCTTGATGTCGGTTCCGCGTCCAGCCATGTTCGTCGCGATTGTGACCGAACCTTTTTGTCCGGCATTCTCGACGATTTCGGCTTCACGGGCGTGGTTTTTCGCGTTCAAGACTTCGTGCTTGATCTTCTTCTTCGTGAGCAGCTTGCTCAAATACTCAGACGTCTCGACGGCGACCGTACCGACGAGGACCGGTTGTCCGGTCGCGTGCGCCGAAGCAATCTCTTCGACGACGGCTTTGAACTTACCTTCCATCGACTTGAAGATGAGGTCAGAACCGTCTTCACGGACGATCGGCTTGTTCGTCGGGATCGTGACGACTTGCATGTTGTAGATGTTACGGAACTCTTCTTCCTCCGTCTTCGCCGTACCGGTCATCCCGGCCAGCTTCTCATACATCCGGAAGTAGTTTTGGTACGTGATCGTCGCGAGCGTCATCGATTCCCGTTGAATCTCGACGCCTTCTTTCGCCTCGATCGCCTGGTGCAGACCTTCCGAGTAGCGGCGTCCGTCCATGACCCGACCTGTGAACTGGTCGATGATCATGACTTGGCCGTCGCGGATCATATAGTCGACGTCATGATGCATGACGGCGTTCGCACGCAATGCGAGCCCGACGTGGTGGTTGACCGAGACGTGCTCGATCGCGAACAAGTTGTCGATGCCGAAGAACTTCTCGGCGAGGTCGACCCCTTTGTCCGTGAGTAACACCGATTTCGTCTTCACGTCGACCGTGTAGTCGTCTTCGAGCTTGAGCGTCCGGACGAACGCGTCGGCACGTGTGTACAATTCGGTCGATTTTTGGGCCGACCCTGAGATGATGAGCGGGGTCCGCGCCTCATCGACGAGGATCGAGTCGACTTCATCGACGATCGTGTAGTAGAGCTCACGCTGAACACGGTCTTCCTTATAAAGGACCATGTTGTCACGCAAGTAGTCGAACCCGAGTTCGTTGTTCGTCGAGTACGTGATGTCACAGTTGTACGCCGCCTGCTTCTCGACGCGGTCCATGTTCGAGACGTTCAGTCCGACCGAGAGGCCGAGCGCGAAGTAGAGCGGTTCCATGAGTTCTTTATCACGTTTCGCCAAATATTCGTTGACCGTCACGACGTGTACGCCACGGCCAGTCAGGGCGTTCAAGTAAACCGGGAGCGTCGCGACGAGCGTCTTCCCTTCACCGGTCTTCATCTCGGCGATGTCGCCGTTATGGAGCACATAGCCCCCGATGAGCTGGACGCGGTAGTGACGCATGCCGAGCACGCGTTCTGACGCCTCGCGACAGACCGCGAACGCTTCCGGAAGGATATCGTCAAGCGTTTCCCCTTTATCCAGACGCTCACGGAATTCGACAGACTTCGCCTGAAGTGCTTCGTCAGACAACGCCTTCGTCGGCTCAGCGAATGACTCGACTAAGTCGGCCGCTTTTTCTGCTTTTTTCAATACTCGTTTCTGTGGAGCAAATAAATCTTTCAAAAAGTTCGCCATACGTTTTATCTCCTCTGCACTCAGTCAAAAATGCATGTTTTTTCCCTAATGTACAGTTTAACCGAAGTGACCCACGCTTTCAAGGAAAGGCAAAACGAAACGGCCCTCCAAGTCGGAGGGCCGTGTGAATTCAAAGTTAGATTATTCAGGTTCGATCAAGCCGTATTTACCGTCTTTCCGACGATAGACGACGTTCGTGTTCCCGGTCTCCGCGTCTGAGAAGACGAAGAAACTGTGACCGAGCATGTCCATTTGAAGGATCGCTTCTTCCGTGTCCATCGGCTTGAGCGTGAACCGCTTCGTCCGCACGAGTTCGAGTTCTGCCTCGTCCTCATCGTACGCAGGAATGTCTTCAGAACCTTCGAGTGATTTGAAATACTCGCCGATCCCGCCTTCTTTGGCGCGTCCTTTACGGTTGAGCTTTGTTTTGTGTTTACGGATTTGACGTTCCAATTTGTCGACGACGAGGTCGATTGCCGCGTACATATCGAGGTTGGTTTCCTCAGCGCGAAGCAATAAGTTCGTCATCGGGATCGTCACTTCTACTTTTTGCTTTTCGTTGTACACTTTCAAGTTGACGTAAGCCGTCTGTGCATCCGTAGGAGTTGTGAAATACCGAGTCAACTTCTCCAGCTTTTTCTCGACATAGTCTTTGATGGCTGGTGTGACTTCAATGTTTTCGCCGCGAATGTTATAAATCATCTGAACTCCTCCTTAAAATAACCGCTTGAACCAATGATTCGTCATTTTGGACCGAATCTCCTGCCTCATTTCTTAAAAAGATCTTAAAAAGAAAGCGGAAGCGGGTGGCTCATATATAGTATACCCCGAATTCAGTTTATTTGAAAACGTTATCATCAGAAAATAATGACAATTTTGTTCCGATGCTCACGCCTGCAATCGAATCGGTTGTATAAAAAGAAGTTACCCGTTATCGCCGTTTTTAAACTCGTTTTCTTAAGAGAAAAATACTATGTAGACAAAACAAAAAACCGACTTCACGAGGAAGCCGGTTCACGGTTTGAAATTATAATTTTACAACGTTAGCCGCTTGTGGGCCGCGTTCGCCATCTACGATTTCAAACTCAACTTCTTGACCTTCGTCAAGAGCTTTGTAGCCGTCAGTTTGGATTGCTGAGAAGTGTACGAAAACGTCTTTGCCGCCTTCTACCTCGATGAAACCAAAACCTTTTTCTGAGTTAAACCATTTTACTTTACCTACCATGTGCAAATCCATTCCTTTCACCATTGAAGAATACAGAGGCTTTCCCTCTAGTAGCTATATTACCACCTTCTCGGTCACTATACAACCATTTTCTGCTATTTTGTAAATGAATCGTCTTTTGGCTTACATTGGAATTATATTTCCCTACTTTTCATATTGGCTTATTGAATTTACATTTTTTGTGATATATCATGGAAGGGATGATTTAGGTTTGTGCTTTTTTGAATATCGGCCGATCCTGAAAATCTAATACGAGGAGGATGGTGCAGCGTATGCGCCCCTACTATTCCGAGGAAAAATATCGCATCACGAAGCGAACCGTGGCGATCCTGCCTTGCTTTGACATGATGAAGCAATCGCGGATCATTCTCGAGGACGGCAGCGAGATCTCGACCCCGCTCCGGCCGTACCAGTTGCTGCAGCTCTCTTGCCGCCAGTACAACAGCTCGATCGAGGAACGGATCTTCGTCGCCAAACGCGTCGCCGGGGTCAAAGGCAAAGTGCCGGTCGTCATCGAACCGACGACGGGACTCGTCTTCTTCCCGACGAAATCACCGAAACGTGAAGATTGCGAATGGTACGCCTGGTCCCACATTCGGGACATCGTGACTGTCGAGGGTGCCCCGAACGGCGTGATCGTCACGAAAGACGGTCACCGCATCCAGACGAACGCGACCGCGTACGTCTTAAAAAACCAGATCAAAGCGACCGGCGAATTGGTCGCCCGGTTCCAACAACTGAACATGAGCCCTGCGCTCGAATCTTGACCTGCCTTCCGTCGTTTGACGGGAGGTTTTTTTATGGGGATTTTGCTTCACTTTTTGAAAAAGAGGTCGATATATTGGTCGAGGTGACAACTATGCAAATCCAAGCGCAACTCGCTACAACCGTAGCCGCGAACGCGGGTGTCCAGATGAACCGCGTCTATAAAGCTGAAATCGTCAAGCAGACCGGTCCTGACACGGCCATCGTCAAGGTCGGCGGCGAACAAGTCGAGGTCACGTTCAAGGACGGGCTACCGAAGACGAACCCGTTCCAACTGACGCTCGTCGAAGAGGACGGGGTGTTGCTCGGGACCGTCGTCGTCAAACCGGAAACGGAGACGGCGGACGCACCGGCGCCAGGGACGAAACCCGAGACGAAAGTCGATACGAAAATCCAAGCGCTGCTCGCATCGCTCCCGCCCGAGGTACGGAGCGCCGTCAGCCGCTTGATCCAATCGGGACGCCTGCCTATGAACGAGGACACGGTCCGCTTGCTCGAGACCGTCTTCAAAGGTGACATGCGCGATGCCGTCTTGTTCTTGCGCACGATGGACGCCCCCGTCGTCAAACCGGACGTCGCCCGTGACATCGCGGTCGCTTCATTAGATGAAGCGAAACGTCAACTGAAGGTACCGGCACCGGACGCACCGTACCCGCAAAAAGAGCGTTACGTCGAACTCGTCAACTTGTCGCGTCCGGCCACAGAACGGGTCACACCGACACCGGAGACGGTCGACCGGCTGATCAAAGAACTCCCGGCCACGCCATCCGCCCGCCCCGAACCGAGGGAAGCCTTGCCACCCGTAGGCGGACGTCAAGTCGTGGTCAAGGAAGTGACGACGCATCTCGCTGCCGTGACGAACACGTTCCGCGCAGAACAGGCGACCGTGACGAAACAGCTCGGACAAGTCGCGGCCCTCGTCGAATCGAAGCCGCATTTGGCCCGCCCTGCCTTAGAGACGGTCGGGACGCGTCTGACGCAGCTCATCCAAAAGACGGACGCCTTGTTACATACCGACGCTCGGCAAGAGAAAGCGCTCGTCGCGATGACGGCGAAGCTCGACGTCGCCTTGTCACTGTTGTCGACGAAGCCTGCCGAGAGTGCCGCCCTCATTAAAGACGTGCGCACCGCGTTGAACGAGTTCCGCTACGTGCCGAACCAGGTCCGCGTCGAATACATCTCGCATGGCGCCACTCGTGCTGGTGAGGTCCACGTGACACCGCTCCGCCTTGACGCCAACCTGTCGGGCCGCCACGTCCAAGAGACGGCGCAGCGCGTCCAGACCGCGTCGCAACAGGCGCAAGCACAAACGTCACAAGCCGTTCAGGCATCGGCCTTGTCGGTTCGTTCGGAAGCGGCATCACCGGAAGCTGCGCGCCTCGCCTCGTTCTTCCAAGTCCAACAGACGATCAACCGGCTCGACGGCGGGCAGCTCCATCAGCTCCTGCTCGCCCTGCCGGCGAAAGTCCAGGAGATCGACACCGGCATCCACGTCCACATCCAAAACCGGGAAACCGGCGACGTCGTCGATTGGGAGAACAGTGTCCTCTACATCCGGCTCGAGACACCTCGCTTAGGCGAGATCGGCGTGAAAGTCGAAGCGCTCGACCGCAACCTCCGGCTCACGCTCGAACATGATGACCCGACGGTCGAACGGATCGCGCGATCGCTGCTCGGCAAGATCGAGACGACGCTCGAAGCGATCGGCTACCGGAGCGTGACGACCCAGTTCCGCCCGCTGACGAAAGCCGAGAAAGTCGAAGTCGAACCAGAGCGCACACAGACGACCGGCTATGACTTTAGAATCTAGGAGGCCCTTATGTATCAACGCATGGATTTGACGAAACGTAAGACGGCCGCCGTCGTCCGTTATGACGAGACGACCGACCGGGCCCCGATCATCGTCGCCCGCGGCACAGGTGCCGTCGCCGACAAGATTTTGGAAGAGGCACGCTCGCGCGGTGTGGCCATCGAGCACGACCATTCGCTCCTCGGCCACCTGCTCGACCTTGACCTCGGGGATGCCATCCCGCCGGAACTATATGACGTCATGGCCGAAGTGTTGCTTTTAATAGAAGAACTTGACTCGATCAAAGGAGAACAATCATGAATTCGAACCGATTATATGAAATGAGCCCGGAGGAGTTGACGCAAGCGATGCTCCACGCGCTCACCTACCATTACGAGACCGCGCTGAGCGCGACGATCGCCGAGCGCAACCGTCATCTGCGCCAAGCGCGCGAACTGCTCGCTAAACTGTACCAAGGACTTCATGACGGCGGCGGCATCATCTCGGCCCAGCTCGAGGAATTGTATTTGTATATGGCGAAAGGCAGCCTCGAGGCGCTGATCGAACAAGACTTAGGTAAAATCGAAGAGCTCCACTCGCTCGCGACCAACTTAGAGATGACGTGGGACGAGGCCATCGAAAAGGCCCGGCTCCAACCCGCACACGTAGGAGGAAACCGTTATGAAAATTACCAATAACATTCAAGCGTTGAAAGCCTATACGTCGCTGTCGCTCAACCAGACGACGATGAAGAAGACGATGGACCGCCTCTCGAGCGGCGTCCGCATCAACAAAGCTTCGGACGACGCGGCCGGGCTCGCCATCTCTGAGAAGATGCGGATGCGGCTCGACTCATTGTCGATGGCCGAGCGCAACACACTCGACGGCATCTCGCTCACGCAGACGCTCGAAGGCGGCATGAACGAGACGCACTCGCTCCTGCAGCGCATGCGCGAACTGTCGGTCCAAGCGGCGAACGGGACGTTGAGCCCAGACGATGCGAAAGCGATCCAAGAAGAGATCAACGCGCTCACAGAAGAAGTGAGCCGTATCGCCGAGACGACCGAGTTCAACTCGAAGAAGATCATGAACGGCGACTATATCGAAGGGAACGAGACACTCTTCTTCCAACTCGGGGCCGGCAGCGGTGAAGGCATCGTCTTGAACGTCGCCGATATGCGCGCGGAAGCGCTCGGCATCGACGGGCTCGACGTCATGACGCAAACCGGTGCGAGCGACGCCATCGCCAAGTTCGATAAAGCCATCAACGACGTCTCCCTCGAACGCTCGAAGCTCGGGGCCATTCAAAACCGTTTAGAAGCGAACGTCGGTGTCGTCACGATCGGTTCAGAGAACTTGACCGCGTCCGAGTCACGCATCCGCGACGCCGACATGGCCCGTGAGATGATGGACTTCGCCCGCCTCAACATCTTGAACCAGTCCGGCATGGCGATGATCGCCCAGTCGAACGCGTTGCCGCAAGGCGTGTTACAATTATTGAACTAACTTACAGAAAGGACGAGGCCTGATGGACATTCGTCGAATTATGGAGACCCAGTCGCTTCACGGCGCGGGCAAAGCCAAGCGTCCTGACGCGGAACCCGGCGTCTCGTTCCAGAACGTGATTGGACAAAAACGGGAAGATCGCGAATACGAGCGCTTCCAGCGCCAAATCGCGGCCATTCACGATCAAGGTGAGCTCCTCGCCGAGAGCCAGACGGTCGAGTCGCTCACCGAATATAAACGATTGATCAAAGACTTTATGAAAGACGCCGTTGACGCGGCGCTCAGCCTCGAAGACAAACGCGGGTTCAACCGCCGGGGCCGAGCCAAGATCTATAAGATCGTCGAGCAGGTCGACCAGAAACTGCTCGCACTGACGGACCAGGTCATCTCAGGGGAAGCGTCACGTCTGTCGCTCCTCGACCAAGTCGGTGAGATCCGCGGACTTCTCGTCAACGTGTACGTGTGAGGTGACGTATGGCTGAACATTTGTTTTCGAAAAAAGTGAAATGCCCGTACTGTTTAAAGGAAAGCGTGACACCACGCATCTTGTCGCGCCACATCCGGCCGCAAGAAGTCGCGAAGGACGGCTATACGACGTATGACGGCGAGAACCCGTACTTGTATGAGCCAGCCGTCTGTAGCCATTGCCACCTCGTCTTCCATGACTCGTTCGATAAAGTCCGCAAAAACAACCGTGAGGCGCTCGAGACGAACTATTTGTCCCGGATCAACCCGGAGACTCTCCAAGGTGACCGCACGCCCGAGCACGTCATCCAACTGTACAAGTTCGCCGTCATGACGGCGCAGCTGAGCGGACAGAAGCCGTCCGTCGTCGCCATGCTCGGGATGCGTCTCGTCTGGATGAACCGCTTGATCGGGAACGGGGCGGCCGAGAAGGAATGGATGCAGCGGACGCTCGACAAGTACAACGAGGTACAGGAAGTGTATACCGACCAGATCCGGACCGGACTGCCGTACGACCAGCTCATGTTGCGGATCGCCGACTTGTCGGCCGCACTCGGTCTGTACGAGGACGCCCGGCGCTGGTACGGAATCTTGCTCGGCAGCAAGGAAGTATCAGAACGGATCCGGACGCAAGCGAAGGATCATTGGGAAGACTTTCGGGCCGAGCACGCCTAAAAGGGAAAGCCGCGGCTTTCCCTTTTCGCATACAAAAAAACCGCGCTCATCCACTCACGGACAAACGCGATCGACCCTCTTAACGGATGAACCCCCAAACCGAAAGGAGATACGCGCGATCTGACTCGCGACAAAACCTAAACAGGGCATCCAAGAACCGATCACGCGGTGGCGTCTTGCACGATTCTACTCCATTATAAATCGCATTTCGTTATTTTACTATTGTTTTTACCGAAGATTTTTCGGGGTATTGTTTATATGAATGAAAAGGAGGACGTCACATGTTTGAACAACGTTACCTAACCGAAGTACGAAGCATCTTCCAAGAACAGAAACAGCTCGCAGAAAGCGCGCTCAATCAAGTGAGCGACGACGACTTGCATCGCGTGCTCGCACCGGACACGCTCTCGCTCGCCGTCATCGTGCAACATATCTCGAATAATATGTTATCACGTTGGACCGACTTCTTGACGACGGACGGGGAGAAACCGGACCGAAACCGCGACGCCGAGTTCGAGGATCAACAGTTGTCCCGCACCGAGCTGATGGCAACGTGGGACGAGCGTTGGCAACTGCTTGATGACGTCTTGGCGAGCCTCACACCGGACGACATCGGCAAGACCGTGTTCATCCGTGGCGAGGAGAAGAGCGTCATCTGGGCGATCGAGAAGCAAGTCTCCCACTACAGCTATCACGTCGGCCAGATCGTCTACTTGGCGAAGATATTCGCCGGAGAGACCTGGAGCGTGTTGACGATTCCGCTCCCGCATCAACGCTGACATGGCGGCACGACTCGTCTTTCTCACCTTTCTCGTCGTATCGACCGTGCTCCCGTTGTTCAGTTTTGACGGCTACTCGCTCGTCAGCAATACGACGAGCCACCTCGGTGCCCAATCCTCTCCGCATGCTTGGGTCATGAACGTCACCTTCATCGCTCTCGGGGTCATGGCGGTGCTCGTCACGGTCACCACACGCGTCCGCTATCACCAAGTGTTCGGGGCGTTGTTTGGGGCCAGCCTGTTGTTGACCGGCATCTTTCATCACGCGCCGTTGATGGACGGCGTCCCGGTCGATCTGTTTCATGACCAGATGCATTCCGTCTTCGCGAATGCGACCGGTTTTACGTTCACACTCCTCGCGGCGGGGCACGGGTTCATGAGTCACGGCCGGCAACGCGTCGCCGGCTTTCTGTTGGCCGCCATCGCCGTCATCATCCCACTTTGCATGTGGCTGGTACCGGACTACATGGGGCTACTGCAGCGGACTATGTTCATCAGTGCGTTTTGGTGGTTATTCTTTTATATGAAACCGGACGTCCGAAGATGAGGCTACGCTTCACGTCGCTCGGGTTTGGTGAACAACCCAAAAAGAAGGAATCCGCTCGCTGCAAGCAGTCGCTATCGACGTTTGTAGCGGGTTTTTCAATAGTGTGAAAGTCAAAAAACCCAACACCGTGACCGTCATCATCAGGAAGACGCCCTCCTTCGCATAGGCAAGCAGACAGCCGGCACACTTCTTTATAAAAACGGTCCACATCTTACTCACGGCCATTCCCGTGAACGCAATCTTTTTATGAATACGAAAAGCGTACCGAGTCAATGCTCGGCACGCCATGCTCATTTCGTCACATCAATCGTGTATTCATAGCGGTCCTCTGCAAGTTGCGCATAGTCCGCATCGAATGGTCCATCGACGACAAGTTTCAATTCGGTCAACTCTTCCGGCAACGCCTTGACGAAGAAGAGCACGTTCCCTTCCTTCTTCACTTTACCGAGGAACTCGCCGCCGACGTCATCCGAGAACCACATGTCGGCCGTCACTTGTTCTCCTGTGTTCGTGACGAGCGTCGCTTGGTTCGGGTGGAAACTGACCGTATCATCGACCGTGTTTTCAACGATGGCATTGACGGCGACGACCGTCACCTCGTCTTGGCCGTCGAACGAATCACGGTATGCTTCTGCGACTTGGAGCCGTGACGTCTGCACTTTATCGATGGTAAACGTCAGTGAAGCAATCGTCTCTTGAATGTCGAGCGCTTTGTTCTTCATGTAGATCGTGTTCGTCCCGAGCTCACTGTCTTGCACTTCAGCCTCATCTTTCGTTTCCATTTCTTCTTGTACAGCGGATTCTTTCGCCTCTTCTGCTACCGCGACTTCTTCCGTATCGGTTGCCGTCGTTTTCAATTCGTCCGCCTCCCCACAGCCGACGAGTAACGCGAGTGGCAAGGCAAATAGGAATCCGTATCGTTTCATGTTCATTCAAAATCTCTCCTTTTAAGTTGACGAGTTGTGGTTGATACAACGAGCATAACGGATTCATCCGCCTGACCTTGGCAATAAAAAGTAACAGGTCCATACCCCATCACAATAAAAAACAAGGCTCGCGATTGAGCCTTGTTTGGTCTTGACATCTATCCTCGAGCTTTTAAGTCTTCCTCTTCATACGGGTCAGGATTCTCCTCGATCGGCGCATCGTCCTCGACGTACGCCTCGAGTTTCGGGTCCCGTTCCACGTATTCATCGTACGCCCCTTCTGGACCGTAGACGAAGTAACGACGATCTTTCGATGACTTAGGCTTTACCTTTTTCTCACTCATCTCGTTTCCCTCCTCTTTCCAGAACAGAAGCAACGGGTATAGTGGTATTTACCCGATATTACAATAAAACAGACATGAACGCATCCTCGTCATTCGTTGAAACGTTTATGCGACTTTTTCCGTATAAATAAGCGAAGGGGCTGGACGTATGTTATTCGAAACAGGATTGATTCGAGGCAGTGTACTGCTTGCAGGCTTTCCCACCCTTGCCCTATGGCAGAACTTGGACGGCGACGACAGCGCGGCTCGTAGTTTTCTGTTTTATGGAGTGATCGCCTTTTTCCTCGGACTGACGAGCATCATTTACCAAATCCACGATTGGCGCTTCTCGAAACAGATTCTCGCCCATTATGGCGCGATGCATGTGACCGTATTACCGACTGCCTTGTTGAGCGGCTTCTATCCGTTGAACTCACTTCAAGACTTACTTCACGTCTACATACAGTTTAATTTGACAGGGCTCTTCTTATTTGCCACGACATTTTTTATCTCAAAATTTTTAAGGAATCGAAAACCTATCAAAACAGACTGAACACAAAACGAGCCTGGGGCATCCCCAAGCTCGTTTATGTCTGCTGGTCGAATAGTCCAGAAAAGTTTGAATCGACGTCCTCGTACGGGTCGACGTACGACTTGACCGTCTTCCGCTCTTGCCGCGTCGTCCCGAGCGTCATTCCGAGCCGTTGATGCTCAGCTTCGATCAAGCGGGCGATCTTTTGACTGTCGTCGACGAGCTGACGGATGACCGTCTGATCGGCCGCTTCTAAGTCAGGGCCATGCGCCGACAGCAGCTGTTCGCGGTCGTCAAGCAGTTCATGGATCTGGTCCATCCATGTGTCGTACGTCGGCTCTTCTGGCACTTGCGCGAGCAGATCTTTTAGCCGTTGCGTCTTGAGAATGATCTCATCGATCGGTCTCATCCTTGTTTCGCGAGTTTCATCGCTTCCTTCCACGTATCGCGGAGTTCGGTCGTGAAGTCGAGCACTTCGTCGAGGATCGTCGTGTCGTTCTTGACGTTCGCGTCGACGAGACGGCGCCACAAGTATTCGTAGAGCGAGTCCAAGTTCGCCGAGATGGCGATGTCTTTATTGAGCGTCAGACGAAGCTCTTGGAAGATTGCTTGCGTCTTTTGGATGTTCGTGTTCTTCAAGTCGGGATTGCCTTGCTCGAGCGCGAGTTTAGCGAGACGCGTGAACTTGAGCGCCCCGTCGTACAGCATGAGCGTGAGTTCCTGTGGGTTCGCAGTCGTGACCGCATTGTTTTGATATGCTGCGTATGGGTTGGCTACCATTTAAATTCCTCCTCTTACATGCCTCCGCCTAGAAACTGTTGCAACGATGCTGCTTGTGAGTTCGCTTGGTTCATCGCTGTCTCCATCGCTGCGAAGCGACGATAGTAGGCGTTTTCTTTACTAATGAGTAAGTCGTTCAATCGTTCGATGCGTGTATCGATGGCTGTCATCTCTCGGCCCATTGAGTATGTTGGGGCTCCGGCACCATCGACTCCAGCAATACGAGTGATGATCGCTCGTGAATTCACAGCAGCGTCACGAATTTGTGGAAGTAGTCCGTTCGTTTCGTTTGTGAATAGTTGGTAGACTTGCTCCGGGTCTTTCTCAATCGCGGCTTTGAGTTTCTCTTCGTTCAGCTCAATCTTCCCGCCGTTCGTGAAGTCGGAACCGGTCGAGAGACCGATTTGGAACAGTTGCTTCATCGCATCATCATTCGATGAAGACGACGTACTAGACCATTTACTCCGCATTGTGTCCATCGCACCACGAACAATCGTATCGCCACGCAGCATCCCACTCATCGCTTTTTCTTCCCATTTCTTGATTTCGTCTTCAGACAGTTCATCACGTTGCGCTTTTGTCAGCGGCGCAAACGAGCGAAACTTATCTTCACGAACCTTCTTGTTCATCAAGTCGATTGTTTCATTATATTTATCGACGAACCCTTTAATGTTGTCGAAGATTTTTTGTGTGTCGGTTGCAGCAGAGAGTGTGACGGCACCATCCGTTGACGCAAAAGTCGATTTCAATGTGAGCGTCATATTATCGATGGTGGCAGTGTTTGAAGCTCGTTCTACATCAATTCCGTTCACTTTGAACTGAGCGTTTTGACCAATCGGGTTCGTCGTCCCTACCGAGAAAGCTGTTTTAAAACTTGAATCGAAGTCAATCGTGGCATTCGCACCAGTCTCTTTCGTTGAAAGTGAAATTTTACCGGTCGACGATTCGAAGAATGCCGATAATCCCGTATCTCTCTCATTCAATTTACTCATCAATTCTTGTACCGTTGCATTCGCGCTCAACTCAATCTTCTTGTAGGTACCGGTCATCGATGATTTGTATTGCACCTCAAAACCGGTGCCAGAGATATATTCAGCAGCAACTCCTTTGGGGATAACCCCACCTGGATACATTGTCGTATTCGTAGCCGTTAATTTACCAGTTGTCGCATCATAATTAAAATCAGCTTTATTCAATGCAGTTCCTGTAGCATCTCTAAATGTCATTGCCGCCAAGTCCATATCTTTCGGAAGAGACAATTCCGTTCCAGCCGTCTCTTGAATGACGCGTTTTTGGCCGGCGACAAATCCGTTCATATCTGAGAGCTTTGTCGTACTTGTCAATGTGGCACCATTTTTGTCAGTTGCGCTTAAAATCGTCGTCGCTGACGTTGCGAGTTGCGTCACCGAGTCTACGCGAAGCGCACTGTTCCCGCTAGAAGGTCCTGCAGTCACACTGATTTTCGATACATCTGAAGAACTTGACGTCTTCGCATAGAAGTTACGACTGAACGTAAGGTCAACCGCACTGTTACGTAGTGTCATCAGCGAACGGTTGATTTCGCGATACGCATCACGTTTCCATTCGGTCGTTTGTTTCTTTTGCTCAAGCTTGTCGACCGGTACCCGTTCAACTTGCATCAATTGCTTAATGATTGTATCGGTATCAATTCCACTGGCGAGTCCGCCAAATCGGATTGGTGATGTCATAGTTAGCCTCCTTTAAACACGTTCATCGAACAGTTGATTGAACTCCATGAACGCTGCGAAGAAGTCGAGTGACTTCTTGCTTGGAATCTCGCGGATGACTTCGTTGTTCGTATCCACGATTTGAATATAGTAGTCGTTCAATTTCTCGTGTTTCATAAACTTTAAGCCGGTACGCTGTTGTTCTAATACAATGTTAGCCTTCTCGACGGCCGCCTCTAACTTCGTGACGTGTTGAGGCGTCGGAAGAATGACGATGCCTTCGTCGGCAAGGCGAGCATGGTTCGCTTCGACGAACACGTTTTTCGTTTGCTCATACGGCAGTACAGAAGAAGGTAGGTGAAGCCGGACTTCAGAGATGGTCGGGTTCATAAGCTTCTGCTCCTCTTATAATTGTTCTCATAGACTTTATCGGTTCATTCGCCATCAGTTTGTAGTGATTTGCTGAAATGGTTCCTGCTTTTCACGTTCTAAATAGGCCAGGTGTGCTTGTAGTTCCTGAAATTGCTCATTCAATTGTAATCGCCTCTTATCCGCACATTGTGTCGCCTCAATCGCGATTGAACGCATCGTCCGCAAGACGTCCTCAACTTCCCTCAATCGTTTTTGTTCAATCTGGATTGCATGTAGTTGTATCTGTAATTCGTTAATCATCTGTACACCTGCTCTCAGTGTATATATCGACTTGTCAATCAAAAAGTTGATTCAAGCTAGTCAATTATTGAAACCGGTCCGCTATTCAAAACGGGAATAAATAAATTACGGCTACCAATTCGTAAAGGAGAGAGCATCGATGGACTGGGAAGGACTGTCAGAGGAGCAAGTCGCCATATTAGTCGCGAGTATTTTAGGGGATGGGGAAATCACGAAATGCTACGTGTATGATCGACGCGTGAATAACAGCTACCGCGAACATTTCAGTATGGGACAACTGAGTTACCGAGAGTGGAAGCAACAAAGACTTCCAGATTTATTGTATTTACGCGGCAACAACCTGGTATCTCGTTCGATTCCACTCATGACGAAACTGTTTCCATTATTCTATCCAAACAATAAAAAACTGATTCCGTTCGAATTGCTCGAAGACATTCGTCACCCTTCATTTCTGCTTACGCTCTATCTTGATGACGGTTCCCTACTATTGAGCAAACGGTTCAACCACAACAAAAAGGAAATTCAATTCACACCACACATCGCCTTGTACTTACAAGCTTTCTCCAAAGAACAGTTAGAGCGATTGGCAGTTTTCTTATTTGAACGCTTTAACATCAATGTCCGGACGTCAGGTACGCCGAGCGGGACGGGCTATTATCTTAAAACAACTAAAGTCACCGATACATTTCACATTCTTGATGTGTTGAAGTCTTATCTGACTGAGTTGCCAGACTTTGCATATAAATTGGATTGGGGGACGCGCTTAGCTTCAGAAATCGCTCACTACAAAATCTCACATCCCGATTACACCGTCCGGGTATCAATCCCAGCCCGTCCATATTCAAGTGAAGAAATCACTTTATTGATTGAATGGAAACACCAAGGAGTCACTGACCGTGAGATTGCCCGGCGCTTGAATCGCACATACTGGTCGGTCGTCTATAAATGGCAAGACGTGAAAAACCGTGAAGCATAAGCTCCACGGTTTTTAGTATAACTTTTAAATAATCAATTGCTATATTAACGGAGCAATTGAAGTACAGCTTGCGGCTGTTGGTTTGCTTGCAGTTCCCCATATTTTTCAATATGGACCAGACTATATCTTCACCCTTTTACAATATTAATATAAAATCATTAATTATTGTAAAATAAGGGCTGGGCACTTCCCTCGCCGTTTACGAGGTACGGATCTCATAACCATGGACTGTAAGTCGGTAGGTCGTACATCCTAGTCGTTGAACCTTCATCACAGTTTCCTGACAGATGCTTGGCTGCTGATTGTCCAATCCCTTCCTTTTTTCAAAACGTTCACGCTCACCGTTTCCAGTCACGTTGTCGTAAGGAGGGCTCTAAGGAGTTCCAGCAATTCACCCAGTGGTACTCTTATCCGTTACCAGATAAGACGCCCGTAAAATCTTACCGAAGAAGTTGAAGAACAGCTTCTGGTTGAGATTTAGATTGAGCCATCATTGCTTGTGCAGCTTGGTTGAGGATGTTGTTCTTCGTAAAGCTCATCATCTCTTTCGCCATATCCACGTCACGTACACGTGATTCAGCAGCTTGGAGGTTTTCAGCTCCAACACTCAAGTTGTTAATTGTGTGCTCGAGACGGTTTTGCACAGAACCAAGTTTTGAACGTTCTCCAGAAACTGACTTGATTGCATTGTCAACAAGAGTAATAGCAGAGTTAGCACCTGACTGTGAAGTTAGATCTAAACCAGCGATTCCCAAGTCTGATGAAGACATGCTTGAGATACTGATAGAAATATTTTGATCAGCATTTGCTCCAATTTGAGCAGTCAAAGCATTTTGGGTTACAACTACGTCTCCCCGTGCTCCAGCAGCAGCAGAGGCAGAAGTGTTAGTGAGTGTAACTGAAACACCAGTAGCCGCTCCACTACCTGTCAATGTAGTACCTTTTCCGCTAGCAGCAACACCGTTGATTGTACCAGCTACATCAACTCCGATATCTGAAGTATCTGTTGTTGCATCTGCAGTCAATCCCATAGCAGCAGTAATTGCGCTTGCTTCAATAGTGATTGATTGATCAGAACCGTATTTCAATGAGTTTAAATCAATACCAGTAGTAGCTGCGTCTCCGTTTGCAGTCAAACCAACATTAGCACTGTTAAGTGCATTAATGAAGTTTGTAGCAGTCGCTTCAGCATCACCAGAAACAGCGTTAAAGTTAATGTTTTGGTTGTTAATTTTTACTGTTTGTGCGCCATCTAAACCTGCAGTAATTGCAGCATCTGTGAACGTGCCGCCATCAGTAGTTGCTTGTTCAGCTGCTACAGTTGTAGCAACTGTGTATGTTCCCGCTGCTGCTTCCTCACTAGCTGAAGCCATCAACACGTTGGCATTAGAACCAAAGTTTGCTTTACTACCAGACTCACCATTCAATAGCTTTTTAGTGTTAAATTCTGTCGTTGCCGAAATGCGATCAACTTCAGAAGTTAATTGTGAAATTTCTTTTTGAATTTCATTTCTATCATCCACTGTGTTTGTATCGTTTCCTGATTGAACAGCTAATTCACGCATACGTTGAAGGATTGAATGTGTTTCATTCAAAGCACCTTCAGCAGTTTGAATCAATGAAATTGAGTCTTGTGAGTTACGTGTCGCTTGATCAAGACCGCGAATTTGCCCACGCATTTTCTCAGAAATCGCAAGACCAGCAGCGTCATCGCCAGCACGGTTGATACGAAGACCTGAAGAAAGTTTCTCCATCGATTTACCAGTCTGTGTTGTGTTGAAAGACATGTTACGGTGTGCGTTCATTGCGTTCATGTTATTGTTAATAATCATTGTAATTTCCCTCCATAGGTTTAAGTTTTTTCCGCTCTTCCAAATCCATTTGTCCGAGCATACAAGGTTTAGGCCGGCCCCTTACCTTATATTAGTTGGCAACGTTTTTGCGTTTCCATCCTCTATATCGGAGTCATCTCGATTCTGTTTAGTCTTTTCAAAAAAAAGTTACACGTTTTGATTATTATTTTTAAATTAAACAGAAAAGCGACCCATCACTGGACCGCTCCTCCTCACTTCACAGCTGTTCTAGCTTCATCCACAAACTTTGTCCCCGTCTTTCCATGAATCGCCTCACCCGCTCGCTCGAGCGACGTGATGATCGCTTCGCGTCCGAAACGAGATGTCACGAAAGCGAGTGCCGCTTCCACTTTCGGTAACATGCTACCGGGCGGGAACTGCCCGTCACGAATGTGCGTCCGCGCTTCTTCCACCGACAACATATCGAGTCCACGCTGCGTCGGCTTCCCAAAATCGACGGCGACTTGATCGACGGCCGTCAGGATGAATAAGATGTCGACGTCGAGCTCGCGTGCCAGCAGTTCACTCACCCGGTCTTTATCGATGACCGCATCGACTCCGACGAGTCGTCCCTCTTGTTCAATGACCGGAATGCCGCCTCCACCGCCAGCGATGACGATATGACCAGCCGCAACGAGTGTTCGAATCACTTCGATTTCAACAACTTCTATCGGTTCAGGCGATGGGATGACGCGTCGGTAACCACGTCCAGCGTCCTCGACAAAGACCATGCCTCGTTTCTCAAACCGACCTGCTTCATCTTTCGAATAAAACTGCCCAATCGGCTTCGTTGGATTGGAGAAGGCGGGATCTTCTGCGGCGACGACGGTCTGCGTCACAATCGAGGCGACTGCTTTGTCGATATTTCGCTGACGCAACTCTTCGCGAAGCGCTTGCTGCAAATGATACCCGATGTACCCTTGGCTCATCGCCACGGCTTCCGCCATCGGGACGTCCGGAAGCTGATCGGCTTCGTCGAACGCCTGATGGATCATTCCGACTTGAGGACCGTTCCCGTGCGCGACGATGACCCCGTGCCCCACTTCAATTAAATCGACGATCGAGCGCGCCGCTTCCCGGACCAGTTCAAGCTGCTCGGCCGGGTTGTTACCGAGCGCGTTCCCACCTAATGCAATCAGTACGTTAGACATGGCTGACCTCCTCTGAATAGGCTTTCAACGCTTTTGTGAAACAACCGAGCGGCGGATGGACGATGCCGGCCCCGACTTGACCGATTCCAGCCTCACGGTGTGCCATCCCGGTATTGATGACCGGAAGCACACCCGTCTCGATGACTTTTCGAACATCGATCCCGAGCGGTGTGCCACGGAAATCGAGCGTCGGGATCGAGTACGTGTTGTTCTCGTCCTCTGTGATCGTATACATCGCCCGCGAATAATCGAGCGCGTCCTCGACGGCCCCGCCGACGAACTGGACGATGGCCGGTGCCCCGCCCATGGCAAACCCACCAATCCCAAGCGTCTCGGTGATGGCACTGTCGCCAAGGTCCGGTGCCGCATCTTCGACTGTATAACCTGGGAACAGCAGTCCTTCGACATAGTTCGCCGGTGCCGTGAACCAACCGTCGAGCCCGCTCACGCGAATGCCGAAATCGACGCCGTTCCGGGCCATCGCCGTGACAATCGTCGATCCTTTGATGCCGTGCCCGGCCTCAAGCGACGCCTTGGCTGCCGGCATCGACAAGTTGAGGAAGTAATGCTCGTTCTTTTGAATGAACGCGAGCGCTTGTTTCCGGACGTCGTCCGTCATGTCCGCCGCAAGGAATGCCGGTAACATGTCCCGTAAGAACAAACTCGTCGCCGCCTTGTTGCGGTTGTGGCACTCGTCTCCCATATGGAGCGCTTGGGCGATCAAGGCACGAAGGTCGACCGCTCCCGAGACATCGAGCGCTTTTTGCAACGCCGGCATATACACTTTCTCGATCCACCGTAATCGCTCGAGCACATCATCCGAGAATGCCCCGAAGCGGAGCACTTTACCAAGTCCTTCATTGACCGTGCAGTAGGCCCTGTTGCCATCGGTAACATTTTCAATGATGTGAACCGGCATCGACGGCGAGATAACCCCGGCCATCGGTCCAACGGCGTCATGCTCGTGACACGGGGCGAATTCGATGTCACCAGACGCCGCGAGTTCACGTGCCTCGGCTTCTGTCGTCGCTAGACCTTCATATAAGAGGGCCCCGATGACCGCACCTTGCATCGGTCCGCACATATCACACCATTCGACGGGCGGCCCGGCGTGCAAGATGAGATGCGCGTGCATCCCTGGAATCTCATAGCGGGCATGATTGATGCCGACGAGCATCGGATGCGCCGCTTTGATCTTCGCGACGGCCTCGGCATTCTTTTCGTCTGTCTCGCTCGTGTTCAGTTGATCGAGGACGGCAAGCAGCGAAATGTCCCCGCCGGCAGGCGGTGACCAGTCATATTGAACGACATCCGTCCCTTGACGATCGATGTCTTTTGAGAACGTAGACGCACCGATATTAATTGCGTGTAACGTTGAATCAAACAAGTTAGCCATGGATCTCCACTCCTTTTTTGACAATGGTACAAGCGATTTCGACCGCCTCCGCGTTACTTCGGGCGACGTACGCACCAACCTGTTCAAGACGGCGCTTCTGATCGGCATATCCTTGTTTATCTGTCTCCGTGCCGCAAATGTACGTCACAATCGGTAAAATGCGCCCGTCACGCTTTGCGATGTTCTGTGCTGCTTTCAACGTTTCAAGCGTCTCGCCGACCGGATCGTCGTGTGACCCATACCCGAGCTCGAAATCGAGTAAGAGTACCCCGCACGTCGGATCAGCCGCTTCTTGTAAGATACGACCGTTCCGGAGCGCCGGTTCAATCATCGGGTGAGGCTTACCGACCGTGAACGCGTCATCCCCGAGGTCGACGAACGTATGGCCCGTGCTCGTGAAGACGTCTGGCATTTTTTCTTCTGTCCGTTTCGCGACGTTACTCGTGAGCGGGCTGACCCGGTCCCGTAAAATCGACAGTGCCTCGGCCGTGAGCGTCCCTCCACAGAACAGACCACGAATGAATCGCTCCGTCCCTTGTGTCCGGTGTACGACACGGCTCCATGTCAATGCCTCGTCTGAGACGAGCTCCACTTCAAGATTCGAGTCATACGTCCGGGCTGCGGCGAGCGCCGCCTCGAACAACGTCGTCGTGAACGTCACATGTTCCGGCAAATCAGCGGGCGCTTTCCCGTCAAGGAGACAGAGCACGACCGGTTTCGTCGCACGAGCGACCCGCTCAAGAATCATCTGTTCGACTTCTGGCGCAGGTGGTTTCGAAATGACGACGAGCACGTCCGTCGACTCGTCCGCGAGCAATGCGTCGATGCCTTGCCGCATCATGATGCCACCGATGTGACTCGACAAGTCACGTCCCCCTGTACCGATCGCTTGCGACACACCGTAGCCGAGACGGTCGACTTGGACCATCACTTCTTGGAGTCCCGTGCCAGAGGCAGCGACCATCCCGATGCCACCTCGCTTCACGTCGTTGGCGAAACAGAGGCCGGTCCCGTTGATCATCGCCGTGCCACAGTCCGGTCCCATGACGAACAGTCCTTTTCCCGCGGCGTATGTCTTCAAGTCGCGCTCATCTTCGACCGAGACGTTGTCACTGAACAACATGACGTGGAGCCCTTGTTCGAGCGCCCGTCGCGTTTCACGTGCTGCGAACTCACCGGGTACCGAGATGACCGCGAGGTTCGCGTCCGGACTCATGTCGAGCGCCGCGCCGAAAGTCGTCACACTCGTTTTCCCGTTTCGTTTCGTCGCTGTCTTTTTAGCACCAAGCGCCTCATCGACTTCTGCGAGGATCGATGGCAGAACGTCCGCCTCAGCCCGGCACGCGATAATCAAGTCGGCGTCCGTCGCCGTGCTCGCCTCTTCTGTCATGAGTCCAACGTTTTCAAGCAATTCTTTGTTCATCGGAGTCGCCATCGAAACGATGACTTCCTCGACCCCGTCTCGTTTCTTCAATTTACCTGCGAGTGACATGAGCGTCACCGAATCATGATATGTTCTCTTCTTTATGATCGTTTGATGATCCAAGTTTCCCACTCCTTTGTTCGATGAGTGCGGCGTGGACGCCCGTTAAAAAATCGGTACCTGACGTGGAGCCGATCTCAAGCACACGTTTTGCCGCTTCCTGCATGGCTGCATCTGTCAATTGTTCAAAAAAAGTAAGTACTGCTTCATTCGTCCGTCCATGATAGGCGTGACGCAACATGTGATAGCTGACACGCGTCGTCTTATCCCGACTCTCAAGCAGCGCGCCCCATCCAAGTTCAGGTACTCTCCCGAGTATCTGGTCTCCGAGTATTTTACCGCTCACGAAATCGTCACCTGCGGGCGTGAGTCCAGGCCCGAGCCCGATTAATCGTTCGAGACGGCCTTCCTGCATAACCTGATCGATGAATCGTTCTTCCGCGTTCCAGTGGCCGGTCGCCGTACCCTCCATCATTTTCTGATAAGGACGGAGCATTCCGCCTGCTTTCCCATACGTCACGAGAAACGTGTAGAGTCTATCGATTGAGGCATCGTCGAACTCGCAAGTCTTGACGAGAAGGTTGACAGGTGTCGCCTCAAGCGACACCTGTATTCCGTTCTCAAAGGCGAGTACTTCTCCAAAGGTGACCCGGTTGCCGATATCAGGTGCGACCGTTCGAAAATCAATCATCTGATTCAGTTGAATCATGTCTGGCGCGAGTGGACGCCGTGGCGTAGAGATGGCAATCAAGCGATCGCCCTCGAACAACTCGATGTTCAACACGTTTTGAAAGACACTGTGTACATAGCCGACTTGACCGTTCAACCGAACGATATCAAGCGCTTCATCTCGACGCCCCCCCTCGAGCCGCAACATTATGACACCTTCTCTTGCTCTACAACTTGGTCCTCACTCGCCCGATAGTAACTGAGTCCGACGAGACCCGCTGCTGCGACGAGGTAGCCGATGGTCACATCCATCCCGACGCCAATCCCAATTTCAGCACTATGGATGATGCCGAAGAAGGAAAGGAGTGCGGCAATCCCTGCGTAGACCGCGGCGAGGCGGAACTTCTTATCGATAATATAGATGACGATCGTCGCGAGGAGCATCGATACCAAAATGTCTGCCGAGCCGAGCGTCCGCCATCCGAGATAAGGGATGCCGTTCGCGGCGAGTGTCGCATAGCCGACTTCTTGAGCCGATGTCCCGATGGCGCCGAGCGTATTGTTGATTTGGGTGATGATATAGCTGGCGACGAACGGCATGAGTGCGATAATGAGCGCCGGGATATGCCGTTTCTCCGTCTCCCCGAACGCTTGTGCCCCGATGACCATCGCGATGTAGACGAGAATCGGCAGCAATGCGACGAGCGGAATGACGGACAAGACGAGCGGGAGCAACCCGAGGAAGGCGAGGAACATGACCCCGACCCCGGTCGCGAGCGAATACCCGACACGTGCCCCGGCTTTCTTCCAACCTGGATGGCCGATATAGATAATCATCGGGTAGACGCTTCCGAGTACGGCGCCGACAAGTGTGAGCAAACCTGGAACGAGCATCGTTACGGTCGTCGGATAATGGTCCCCGTCCGCCGAGGCACTTTCGATATTGTCGAGGCTCTCTAGGAAGTCATAGATCGCGAGCGGGATCGCAGCCGGCAAGAATGGTGCGAGCAAGGCGAATCCTTCTGCGAGCAAATCAAATCCGAAAATGGACGGGAATGCGACCGAGAACCCGGCTGCGGCTGTGCGGACCTCATTGAAGTCCATGTATCCGGTCGCCCAAGCGAGCACCATCCCGACCGCGATCGCCATGAGACCGGCCGGCATATTTCCCGGGAGCCGCTTGTGGGCGAGCCATCCGGCGAGGACGATGACGAGTGTCAACAGACCGATGTAAGGTGTCGTGTACACTTGGCCGAGCGGGTTCATAGCGATGTAGGTGAGCGCGATCCCCGCGAGCGACGCAAGCATCGCCGAGCGCGGAATATACTTTTGAATGAACGGTCCGATGAACGCACCGAGTGTCATGATGAGTCCTTGGACGATATTCCAGGCGACCCCGACCGCCCAGGCGATCATCCAGTCATTCGTTTGAACGTAGACTGGCAACATGACGGCGAAGGCGACGACAAAATAGTGCGGGACACTAATCCCGTATGGCATCGCCGTGACGTTGTCACGGCCTTCCCGTTGCGATAGGCGACGAGCCTGGATAGCGAGAATGATCCCGCCAAGCCCGACCGCGACAGCCGTTGCCGGTACGATTTTTCCGTAGACGATATCGCCCGGCATGTTGATGGCGAACACGAGTAACCCGATCGCCGCCAACAAGTTCGTGAGCACGTTACTGAATAAACCGAAGAAGCCGTTCAAATCCCCTTTCACGAACCATGGGGTGACGTGTCGGTCATTCATGGTCTCCTCCTCCAATCGCGTTCAAGAATTCACTAGACGGTGCCGTCCAGCCGAAGATGCCCCCTTGTTGGTGAATCATGCGAATCGAGTCCTCGTGGTCTTTCGGGTCAAACGCTGCCGAACAGTCTTCAAGCAACAGACACTCGTAACCACGGTCGTTCGCTTCCCGGATGGTCGTCTGCACACACACGTGTGTCGTCACACCGCCGACGAGGAGATGGGTGATCCCCTTTTGCTTCAACACGTCGTCAAGTTCTGTATTGTAGAAAGCACCTTTTCCGGGTTTGTCGATGATCGTCTCTCCATCCAGTGGTTTCAACTCATCGACGATGTCATGCCCGTATTCGCCGCGGACGAGGATACGTCCCATCGGACCTTCATCACCGATGCCAGCGCCTTGCTTTTTCCCGCGATTCAATTTGCTTGGCGGGCAGTCCGACAAGTCCGGCACATGTCCTTCACGCGTATGGATGACGGTCATGCCGGCGGCACGTGCCGCCTCGAGGACACGCTGCGTCTGTGGAATGATCGATTGGGTGAGGGTGATATCGTTTCCGAGTTTTTCACCGAATCCACCCGGTGCACAAAAATCGCGTTGCATATCAATCAAGACGAGTGCCGTCGACTCAGAGCGGAACGTAAATTCATAGGGTTTAGCTTGCATGATCATTTCGGTTGTCGTGTTCATTGTTAAGTCCTCCTAGTTGATGGGTTGATTTATTTTTTCCGACGATGTGAAACAGCACTCCGATGATGACATAACTGAGGGCCATTCCGTTGTTGACAGCGAAGCCGACCGTTTCCTCATGGATGATCCCGAAGAAGGCAAGGATTGCCGCGATGAGGCTCGTGAATGCAGCCTTCGCGAAATCTCGGTCGATGATAAAGACGAGGATACTTGCCCACAGCACGCTGACAAGAATCGCACCCGCACCGAGTGCCGCCATTCCTTCATAGTTGAGACCAGCCGCGAGAATCGAAGCGTAACCGACGGTCGACGCATCTGTTCCGGCCGCGTTCAACGACGTATTGACGATGTTGTGCCCCCAGTTCGCCACCCAAGGAATGATGGCCAAAATGATGGCCGGGGCGTAGCGTGGGCTCGTCTCCTGGAACGCCTGGGCACCGATGATAAGACCGATATAGATTAGGATCGGTAAAATCGCGACGACTGGGATGATGGCGTATAACACGGAAACGATGCCAAACCAGGTCAAGACGAGCATCGTCACACCAGTCATCCACGAATAGCCAAGCCGTGCCCCCGCTTCTTTCCATCCGGCGTGGCCGATATAAACCGCAATCGGAAACGGGCTTCCAAACGAGCTCGCAACGAGTGTCGACGTGGCGTCGAACACGAGTGCTTGCCGCGTCGGGTATTTGTCACCAGCGACTTCCGCGCTCTCAAGATTATCGATCGTTTCCATGAAGTTATAGATACCAAGCGGCACAGCCGAGGCGAGAAACGGAAGGGCGACCGACCATCCATCGAGAAGACGCGTGAGCGAAAAGGTCGGTGCCGACAAATTGACCGCTGCGAGCGACTCGCTCACCTCGCGCACATCCATCACCCCGCTCACCCAACCAATCAACGTACCGACAACGATGGCGACGAGTCCGACCGGAAGGCGGAACGGCATCTTCACTTTCCCGAACCAACCGAGCAGGATGATGCTAAGTGACACGAGTCCGATATACGGTACATCCCACGTATCCATCGCGGGTGCCATCGCGATAAAGGTGAGCGACACCCCGGTCAGTGTCCCGAGCATCGCAGGACGAGGTAGCCATTCCCGAATCTTCGGGCCAATCAGCGAACCACTCATTGCGATCAGGCCGTTAACGAAGCACCAGACGAGACCGGTCGTCCAGGCGAGGTACGGGTCTTGTGTCTTCCAGTACACGGGACCCATGATCAAAAAGACGATCAAGAACATGTGCGGGACGCTGACGCCGGTCGGTAGCGCTGTGACATCCGTCCGCTGTTCCGCCTTGGCCAGACGAACGGCCATATACGTATAAAATAGACTGCTGACAAAAATGGACAATCCGACAGCGGGCAATATTTTACCGTATACGAGGGCGACCGGCAGACCGATGGCAAGATGAAGCAACCCCGCCATCACGAGTAGATTTGTTAAATTGTTGGTGAATAGGCCGAAGTATCCGTCCACATCTCCCCTTGTCCAATATTTGATACGAAATGGTGAGTCCATAGGCATGACCTCATTTCTTAATGATGACTGCAAATTCGCGAATTATTGGTACACCCTTAAAGTAACACCGACGCTTTTATCAATCATTGTCAACAAAACACGAATGAAACGCTTTCATTTTATCAACTATTGATAATAGCCTTTGAAATGGCTCAACCATGCTTGTTTACCTACTTACCACTTGATTGCTGTCACACATTGTACAAACAAAAAGACGAATCGTCGCCATGAAATGGCCAACCATTCGTCTCAAAGACGGCTTTTCAGCAAGTGATGGGCTTGATAGGCCACATAATACTCGCTCATTTTTTCCCCGTCGTTTAATTCCAACCCTAAATCTTTCAACCGCTCGATACGGTAACGCAACGTATTGTAGTGTATGAATAAGTGTTGGGATGCTTTTTGAATGTTCATTTGGCATCGAATCAGCATAAGCAACGTCCGCAACAACTCTTCTTCACCTAAAATCGGACCGATCCGACTCTCCACAAATTCTTGAAGCGACGTCTCATCCTGGAGCTCGAACAGAATCGAGTAGACGCCGAGCGCATCATAGGATTGCACAGGCTCGGTATCGATCGAACGCATAATTCGTAACGCTTGACGCAATCGCTCATACTCGTTCGCCACGTCTCGTAAATGGTCGACTATCCGCGAATAGGTGATGATCACATCGTACCCTGCTCGTTCAGCTTGGTCGTAAATGTAGTTCCCGATTTCTGCAAGCGATTTTTTCTCCGGTTTGTTTAAGAAACAAATCAAGCTGTCCTCATAATAAATCACTTTATGTACGAAATCTCGCTCGGCAAACCGTCCTGATAACCAGCGTTCGAACCGCTCAATCGTTTCATTTCCCGAGAATGCGAGCGAAGCTTTTCGCTCGACGGCAATCATACCGAGAGGCAACGTCAATTCCCAATTGAATGTATTGGCGCGTCGGATGACTTCCTCTTCGCTCCGGAACCTTCCGTTTAAAATATCTCGTAAAAAAGCATCTAAATAATTACGTTCTTGCTGAACGATGGCACGTTCTCGTTGAAAATCGAGTGCGAGTAAAATCGACGCCTGCTCCATCGCGACGTGAATATTCGAATTTCGCTTTTCTGCGACATCTAAAGCAATCAATTCCCCGAGCTGTTCCTCACCGACCCGAATCGGTTGCCGGATGACTTCGTCGAGACCGAATGTCCGGTTCCCTAACGTCATCGTGGTCTCATCCCGTTCGAACGGCTCATCTGAAACCGACTGGGCGAGCAGTTCCCCATATCCCGAAAATAAAAAAACAGGCATTTGAATCATACCGGACAATACGGTGACAAACGTATTGATATGGGCCCCGTTCAGTAGTAATCGCATCAGCTGTTGATGAATCTCATCTCGAAACTTCAGAATCGAGTTCTGTTTTTCTAACAAGACTTCGAGGACGGCGTTGCTCAATTCAGACAAATTCGCATCTTCCGTCAGCACGATGAGCGGAAAGTCGTTCCGGTCGGCCGCCTCAATCATGACTTCCGGGATTTCCGTGACGTATCGGCCAACTTTCACCGCAAGACCAGCCAGTCCTTTTTCAGCCAATCGCGGAACTAGTTGTTGCATCGCCACTTCGTTACCCGCAATCGGATAAAACGTAGTCAGCAATAAATTCCCTTTTGAGACGTATGGCAAAATATCAGGCACTTCCATGAATGAGACGTTGTTCACGCCCCGGTTCATCCCGTTTCGACCGGCGATGACGGTCGCCCCAGCATACGCCGGGAGTGACAGGACTGCTTCCACATCAATTTTCACGAGACATCCCTCCACCTGTAGTGTAGCAAAAAAGCGCATGCATTTCGCATACGCTTTAAGAATTACACTTCCGTCTTCATTTGCTCCGTCTCGTTCTGCAAACTCTCCGCGACACGGACGAGCTCCGTCATCGCACCGTTCACTTCGCCGAGGCTCGCCGCCTGTTGGCTAGCAGCCGACGTGACTTCCGTCGCGTAGCGTGACGCTTCTTCGACCATCCCAACGATACCGGCCGAGTTTGTGACGACCGAATCGATCTGTCCACGTGACTCATCAAGCAATGCATCGACCGAATGGACGTGGCTGTACACTTCGTTCGCCGAACTGTGGATCGTCGCGAACGCACCGCCCGCCTTCTCGACGAGCCCGACACCCGTCTCGACTTCCGCTTTCACGTTCGCCATCGATGACGACGTGTCGCCAACCAAACGTTTGACGTCGACGATCAAATCTGTGATCTCTTGCGTCGAGTTCGCCGTCTGTTCGGCGAGCTTTTTGACTTCCGCTGCGACGACCGCGAAACCGCGTCCGTGCTCACCGGCCCGTGCCGCCTCGATCGACGCGTTAAGTGCGAGCAAGTTCGTCTGCGCCGAGATGTCACTGATGACGTCCGTGATGCGTGAGATCTCACCTGTCTTCTCCGTCAATTGACTATTGAGTGTCGACGACTGTTCGACTTTCCCAGCGATCGCATGCATCGCGTCGACTGACGTCGAAGCAAGACCTTTCCCGCTCTCGGCTTCTTGTTGCATCTCGCTCGCCGATTCGAGCGCCGAGCCCATCTCTTTACGGATGTTCTCCATCGTCCGGGCGACGGCACCGAGCAGGTCCATCGAGCTGTATGTCGCGTTGACGTTATCTTCAAGCATCTTGTTCAAGGCGTTCATCGCCGAGCGGATACTCTCGCCGGCCGTGTTGCCTTCTTGGACCGCTGCCGCGATCTCTTGCGCGGAACCCGTCAATTGGTCCGCCGTATAGCGCATGTTCGTCCCTTGTTCCCGCAGGTGTTCGACCATGTTGTCCATCGACAGAAGCAGACGTCCCATCTCCGAGCGGTCGCTCGTCGTCTCACTTGCGAACACGACCGTCAAGTCGCCGTTGCCGACCTCGACCGCCTTGTCTGACGCTAACTCGATCGCTTTAAGCGGGCGACGGGCGATCAAGTAAATGACGACCCCACCTAGTACTGAAATGAGCAAGGCCACAGCCGTCCCGACGAGCATGACCTGACCTTTAGCTAGTTCGAGCTCAGTCAATTGAAGCGTGATGAACCCGACCGCCCCGCCTGTAATGAACGATGTGACCAATATCCAGGCGAGCAGTTGAGTCGTAAAGTTTTTAAATACTTTCACTATGAGTTCCTCCTCTGTGTAATTCATCACCTACTATATCGTCCACTTGGAAGCTTTTGTATAGCGTTTTCACTTGAAGTTTTGGTCAATGAAAAAAACGCCCTCGCATTCGAGAGAGGGCACTGAAAAACTTCAAATGATTTTAAGCAGATGAGCGTCGTCCCGGATGGGATGACGCTCATCTGCTTTCATTGCCCTTCGAGCCGCCCTGTCCGGCACGCCGCTTTCCTGGGGGCGGTCAGCGAGCCGCATCGCGACGATGTCGCTGCTGGGTCTCGCCTTGCCCGCTGTTCCCCCGGGAGTCGGCGTGCCCTCGGGGCGACGCTGT